>JAFWJY010000007.1 GCA_017514525.1 Solobacterium sp.
ATGCAGATACTGTTCCGCCACAACAAGATGCCTGCCGTGTTCGGAAACTTCCCACAGCTGCTTCATTGTTTCAATATCAAGGGCAGCAGGCGTTTCACTCAGAACCAGAAATCCCTGTTTCATCCATTCCATTGCGACGGATGCGATATTCTGTTTATTCACTGCTACAACGACAACATCCGGATTCAGGTTTCTGATCGCCTCAGCGGATGTAACAGTGGGAATGCGGCAGTTCTGTTCAACTGCAGCGGCTTTTTCTGCTGTCCGGCAAAGAATGCCCACGCATTCAAAATGATCCGGGAGCGCTTTTGCGATGCGTACATAATACATGGCGCGCCATCCGGCGCCGATTAACGCAAAACGAAGTTTCACACTATTAATTCTCCTATATACAGCTTACCGAAAAAATGAGGAAGATCGTACCGATTTGATTTCCATGCATGAAGAAAACCCATTGCGGAGACAATGGGCTTCTTCAAGAAAGGACTCAGAGGGTTACACCCTGTTTGAATATCGCAATGTCATGATAACCGGCTTCTTCCGAACGGCAGAGTTTGCCATTGGCTGTTTCGATTACCAGGTCATAGAGTTCCTCACCAATTCCTTCGATCGAACTGTCTTCAATCGCACGTCCTGCGTTGAGATCGATCCAGTTCTTCTTGGCATTGGCAAGTCTGGAGTTTGTCGCAATTTTGATGGTAGGTACTGCCGTCGCAAACGGTGTACCGCGGCCGGTTGTGAACAATACCATCTGGCACCCGGCAGCTGCTTCACCAGTTGCTGCGACAAGGTCATTGCCTGGTGTAGAGAGCAGGTTGAGACCTGTGCTCTTAAGGCGATCGCCGTATTCCAGAACATCACTTACAACTGCACTTCCGCTCTTCTGTACGCAGCCGTTGGATTTATCTTCCAGTGTGGAAATACCGCCGGCTTTATTTCCAGGAGACGGATTTTCATAAATGGTCTGATGGTTGGCAGTGAAGTATTCCTTGAAGTTGTTGATGAGGTCAACCGTCTTATTGAATACCGCTTCATCCTTGGCACGATTCATCAGCTGTGTTTCAGCACCGAACATTTCCGGTACTTCACAGAGAATGGTTGTACCGCCATCTGCCACCAGCAGGTCGGAAAAGCGTCCGACAACCGGATTGGCTGTAATTCCAGAAAGACCATCCGAGCCGCCGCACTTGAGACCAACGCGAAGTTTGGATGCAGGGCATTCGGTACGAACATCTTTCGAAACAATCTCAGCGAGTTCTTCGAGCTGTTTCATGCAGGCGGAGACTTCATCTTCCTCCTTCTGCGCAACAACGAAGCGGACACGCTCCGGATCATATTCACCGATATATGGTTTCAGTACATCGATATTGGAGTTCTCACAGCCAAGGCCAAGCACCAGTACGCCGCCGGCATTCGGATGAACAATGAGATTGCCAAGAATCTTGCGGGTATTCTCCTGGTCGCCGCCCATCTGCGAACAGCCATACGGATGTGTGAAGGCGTGAATGCCGCTGATGGAGCCCTTGATTAGAGACTGTGCATCTTTTTCAAGCTTCTGAACAATGTTGTTTACGCATCCAACAGTCGGAATGATCCAGATCTCATTGCGGATGCCGACATCGCCGTTCTTTCGAACAAAGCCCTGAAAGGTTCTTCCTTCCGGTGCAGGCTGTTCGAAGCGTTCTGGCGTATAGGTATATTCCAGAAGATCGCCAAGGTTTGTCTTGATGTTTTCTACATGGACATGGCATCCAGTGGATACCGGCTTTGTCGTATGACCGATCACGGTTCCATATTTGATAATATTGGTATTTTCCGGAAGATCATACAGGGCAAACTTATGTCCCTGTTCAATGTCTTCTGCCAGTGTAACACTGACGTCCGCGAAGGAAAGGGTTTCCCCTTTCTTAAGCGGCTGCAGTGCTACAGCGACATTGTCTTTCGGATGAATCTGTATCGCTTTCTGCATCATCAGGCAAAATACTTTTCAAGGGCCTTTTTCATCCCCTCAGTACGGATGACATCGAGGTATTCGGTAACTTTGTCTTCAAGACCTGCAACCTTTGTCAGATCCTGACCATGGAATGCTTCATTGGACAGATATGCATGTACGAATTCGCGTGTTTCCTTAGCGGAGTTTTCAGCGAAGAATTCCAGTACTGCCTTGTCATCTTTGATGTCATAAACATCTGCGCCACGCTTGCCCTTGAGGACACCATCGTTGAGATCAGTGGAAGAATAGAACGCCATCAGGGATGCGATGGAGAATGTCAGATGTTCCGGAAGCTTTCCGAACTTTTCCACATAACCAAGGAAGCTCGGGAGGCAGCGTGCCTTCCACTTGGATACGGAGTTCAGCGCAATCGCAAGCAGCGCATGCTGGATGAACGGGTTGTTGAAACGGTCGACAACTGCATTTGCGAAATCTTCCAGATCCTGTTTCGGCAGTGTGAGTGTCGGAATGACTTCTTCATGAATGGTCTTCAGCATGAAGTCTTTCATGATCGGATCCTGCATGGACTGATTGACATAATCATTGCCCTTCAGATAGGAAGCCAGAACGAAGGAAGTGTGTGCACCGTTGAGGATGCGGACTTTTCTCTGCTTGTAAGGCTTCTGGTTGTCAGTGAAGATGACATTCATGCCGGTCTTGCCTTCCAGTGCCTTGTCCATCGGCCATTCACCGGAGATATCCTTTTCGGATTCGATAACCCAGAGAGCGAACGGTTCCGCAGTATCAAGAATGTTGTCTTTGTATCCAAGTTCATTCCAGATCTTTTCCGCGTCATTTCTCGGATAACCGGTAACGATGCGGTCAACCAGTGTGCTGGTGAAGATACATGCGGTATCGACCCAGTTCTTAAAGCCAGCGTCGAGGTTCCAGAGATCGATGTACTTCATGACGCACTTCTTGAGCTCGATGCCGTTGTCGTCAATCAGTTCCACCGGCAACATAACCAGGCCCTTGTCTGCAGCACCGTTGAATGTTTCATAACGGGTCAGAAGGAACTGTGTCAGCTTAGCCGGGAAGGTGATGTTCAGCTTTTCTTCAAACTTGTCTTCCTCGTTGAATACGATGCCTGCTTCGGTTGTATTGGATACCACAAAGCGGAGTGTATCGATCTTTGCGACGTTGATATAGTCTTCATAATTGCCGAATGGAGATACGATGTCTTTTACCGATGTAATCTGACGTGTCTCAACATACGGTTCACCATCAACGCGGCCTCTTAACTGCAGGGTGTACTGGCAATCCTGATCTTTGAACATCTGGTCCATGTTTCCGAAACCGATCGGACGGATCAGAACAATACTGCCATCGAACAGGCCTTTTTCATTTGCGATGTCGATCATGTAATCGACGAATGCACGAAGGAAGTTTCCTTCACCGAATTGTGCGACTTTCACCGGGCGTTCAACCGGCTTGGTCATCTGTTTGTTTAATAACTCCATAGTTTTCTCCTCTTTTTCCTCTCTTCTTGTAGTTATTTTGTATTACGCTTGGTACTGTCGCGCTGATTGATGCGGCAATGCAGTATCCAATTTGGGACTTCCTGATTCTGATTCTCAATGCGATCGATCAGAATTCTTGCGGCAGCCTGACCTTCCTCATATGCCGGCTGAACGATCGTTGTGATGGATGGCGTCACAAGCTCCGTCCATTCCAGGGAATCAAATCCGATCAGGCCGATCTTGTTTGGAATCAGGTCCTTGTAATTTCGCAAGACAAGATATGCTTTATCCAGCAGCCAGTTGTTGCAGACAAAGACTGCTGTGGGAGTATCAGATTTCAGATAGGGAACCAGCTTTTCCTCCAGCATAGCAGCCGTTGTCTTTTCATCTGCCAGAATCACATCATAAGACTTCTTGTTCAGATCCAGGCAGTCGGTAAAACCGCGGTTGCGTTCCATGCGGGTTTCCAGAATGTAGGGATCCGCTGTAATGATGACAAAATGCTCATAGCCTTCCTGCACCAGCTGTTCGGTTGCGTCATAGACCGCTTCATAGTTGTTGGTCTTGACCCAGAGTTCATTGCTGACGGGATTGGGGGAATCGAAATATGCAATAGGTTTGTGTATGCCGATTTCTTTCCACATTGTTTCGAAATGAACGGTCGGCTGTACGATAAAGCCATCAACACCCATTGCGGCCATGCCGGTAATGCAGCGGCGTTCATTGTCAAGGGAATAACCGCTGGAACCGACAATCATCTGGTAGCCTTTCTGTCGGGAATACTCGTCAATGCCCTTTACGATCTGATTCGCAAAAGAGTTGGTGATATCACCAATCACAACGCCAATCAGATGTGTCTGCTTGTAATTGAGGGAACGTGCGATCGTATTCGGATAGTAATTGGTTCGGGCAATTACATCCTCAAGTCGGTTTTTGGTTTCCTCCGACATCTTGTCGAATTTGCCGTTCAGATAAAATGAAACTGTGGTCTTAGAAACACCGGCAAGCTTGGCGATATCATTAATTGTAACCTTGTCGCTCATAAAGCCTCCTGTTAACCGGTTTATAAACATAAATTAGAACGTCCACCGGTTTTTGTCAATGATAGAACGATGAAAATGGCTTAATTAAAATATTTATTAAAAATCTGAAGTTTTTTTGGAAAACCGGTTGACAAACCTGTAAGATTCCGTTAATGTGTGGGTACACCGGTTTACTAATGAGAGTCAGAACCGGATGCTGACTCGCAGAAATCCATTGTACCGGAACAAAACCCTCCTTAACAAAAAACAGCAGATAGCGGAACTGCTGTTTTTTGTGGAATGTCCTGTAAACAGGAGTTCTTAATTTATTATTTAACGGGATGGATGAGACCGGTGTATCTTTGAAAATCATTGCAATTTCCAGAATAATTGCCACACTATAAAAACAGAGGAGAAAAAAAGATGGAGTTAAGAACAGCAGCGTCACCAAAAGATGTGAAGCATTACACGACAGAACGTCTTAGGGAAGAATTCCTTGTGGAGAATGTGTTTATTCCGGATGAGGTAAGACTTGTATACAGTCACATTGACCGTATTATCTTTGGCGGAATTACACCTGTCACAAAAGTATTAAAGCTTGAAGCAGGAGATGAACTGCGTGCCCAGTATTTCCTGGAGCGCAGAGAAGCAGGGTTTATCAATATCGGCGGTGCCGGTACGATTACCGTTGATGGCACCGAATATAAGATCGGCGCAAGAGACGGCATGTATGTCGGCAGAGGCTCTAAGGAACTGAGCTTTGCGTCGGACGATTCTTCCAATCCGGCTAAGTTCTACATGTGCTCCGGACCGGCGCATATGACATATCCGACCAAGCGTATCCTCAAGGATGCCAAAGCGGAGTTTGCGTATGATGTTGAGATCAAACCGGAAAACAAGAAGGAACTCGGCACACTGGAAGACAGCAACCACCGTACAATCAATAAGTACATCCTGCCAGGACAGGTTGAATCCTGCCAGCTGGAAATGGGCATGACACATCTTGAACCGGGCAGTGTATGGAATACCATGCCATGTCATACACATGATCGCCGTATGGAGGTTTATCTGTACTTTGATCTGCCGGAAGACGCATTTGTCATGCATTACATGGGTGAGCCGCAGGAAACACGCCACATTGTCATGCGCAATGAACAGGCTGTTATTTCACCGAGCTGGTCCATTCATTCCGGAAGCGGATCCAGAAACTATACCTTCATCTGGGGAATGGTTGGTGAAAACCAGGATTTCGATGATATGGATGATGTCCGGAATCAGGATATTCTTTAATTGAATATAAAAAGAGGCGGGAGTTTCCTGCCTTTCTTATTGCCATGGAGTTGAATTATGACAGAAATCATATCGCAGGATAATCTCGAACTAAGAGATCAGACATTTACGGGCTCGCTGTATGCACAGATGATCCATGCGGATGGAAGACCGTACCACACGTTTCGTACGCCAACCGTAATCATCAACGGGTCACACGTGACCTGTACAAACTGTACATTTGAAAATACAGCGGGTTCCGGGAAAGAAATCGGACAGGCGATTGCGCTGACACTGGATGGAGATGAGATCGTGCTCGATCACTGCACCCTCAGAGCGCATCAGGATACGTTATTTCTGGCACCGTTACCGGAAAAGGAAAAACAGAAAGACGGGTTTGTTGGGCCTCAACAGAATCTTCCCCGGACAAGAAGAACGGTTTATATCCGTCATTGCCTGATTGAAGGAGATGTGGATTTTGTGTTCGGCGGCGCTACTGCCTACTTTGATGACTGCGAATTCCGGAGTGTTGGGGCAGGTTATGTATTTGCGCCATGTACACCGGAAGATGTGGCGGAAGGATTCATTGTTCGCAACTGCCGCTTTACCTGCAGTGACGAGGTAGAAGATCAGTCCTGCTATATCGCAAGACCATGGCGTGAACATGGAATGGTGCG
>JAFWJY010000123.1 GCA_017514525.1 Solobacterium sp.
GGCGTTGATCTGCCATTTTTCACCATCCTGGATGGTAAAGATCGTACCAGGCTTCAGCTGATCGCCTGCGCCATGCAGTACCGTCAGTGTTTTTCGTACGCCTGGAGAAGTTTTGATCGTGACAGATGATCCGGCGTCGACGCGCAATAAGGAAGTCTCGCTTGTGCCGGTACGGTAAAGCACTTCTTTTCCGCCATAACGCTTTCCAATGACACGTGCCTCCAGCCATACTTCATCGACATGGTCTTTGAGATTGGCGACATTGTCTTTATCCGCTACCAGGATGCCATCCCGACCGACGGCAACGACCATATTCTTAATACCCATGGTCAGTACCGGAAGATCCAGGTGATTTACGACAAACGAATTCTCACAGTGTTCATCCATGACAACCTGTCCCTGCGGTTTGTTATGGAGCAGTTCTGCCAGACTGTTCCACGTTCCGGCATCATCCCAGATGCCTTCATAACGAACGACACTGATGCTTGTTTCCTTTTCAACGACCGCATAATCAAAACTGATCGCTTTCAGTTCCGGGTAATGCTGGATGAGATAGCTATAGCTACTGTTGCCAAACTTGGTTTCCGCACGTTTCAGCAGATAATCCAGGCGGCAGGCAAAGACTCCTGCGTTCCATAGGGCATGCTGGTCATTGATGTAATGTGCAGCGGTTTCCTTATCCGGTTTCTCCTTGAACTCCAGCACATCACTGACCGGATCACTGGAGGCAGGAATGATATAGCCGAATTTCTCACTTGGCTCAGTTGGCTGAATACCCATCAGCACAAGATTGGAATGCCCGCTTTCGACAATTTCACCCAGCTGGAAGAGTTTTTCATAAAACGTATGATCAGCGTAGCTGTCTACCGGAAAGATCACAACCGGCTCGGAAGGATCCGCTTTGTCATGGTCTTTCAGATAGGAAGCCGCAAGAGAAATGGCAGGGAAGGTATTCCGCCGACTGGGCTCTTCCGTCATCGTGACTTCATTGCCGAGCTGGCTGCGCACTTCCTCTGTCTGTACCCGGCCGGACGCAATAGTCACATGCATGTTTGGATCAATGGAACGGATCTCGGAAAAGATATGTTCCAGCATGGACTGATAGCCGCCGTTTCCATCCTCAAAAAGCTGAATGAACTGTTTTGAATGTACATTATTTGAAATAGGCCACAGACGCTTTCCGCCGCCGCCGCATAACAGAATCATACGCATAAAAACACCCTCAACTTTCTTTCCTCCATTATATGTTTTTCGAACCTTTTTTTGTATCTGTACAATGCAGGAATACAAGGAAAAACGGTGTAAAAACCGGATTTGCTATTGTACAATAAAAACGTAAAAGGTTCAGAAAGCATGGAATTCAAGAATGCGATAAACAAATTTCTGCATCTGCTGGGTTTTGATGAACGAAATCCAGATGTTTTAGCATATATCGATTCGGTTAATATGCGGATATCGATTCCGCTTGCAATTTATACCCTTGTAATCGAGAAGTTTATGTATAACCGTACGGTTTTACTATGGCATCTGATTTCCAAGAGAATGTACAATCTGGCATTTATCATACTGGCGATCTGTTCGGTACAGCTGCTTGTTGTGGCAATTTTGTATGTGACCGGCAAGAAACGCAACACAAAACTGAGCCGCATCAGTTTGCATATATTCGTATTTAGCTGCTTTATTGTCGGGCAGATGATAGCTGTTTATGACTATTCCATTGGGAAACAGGTATTTATATTCCTGCCCATGGTCGCATGGGTGTTTGCGTTATTATTGCTGAATCCGGTTGTCAGCGTACTCGGAGTTTATTTCAGCTTTTTCCTGATTCCATCTGTTGCCAATGCACGAATTGAACTTTCTACTTATGTGGAACGTACACTGATGGCATTTGCGGTGATGATTCTGATCGTATCACTGGTACGCTGGATCGATCAGATTGGCAGTGCCCGCAA
>JAFWJY010000124.1 GCA_017514525.1 Solobacterium sp.
CGAGTGGAATTCTTGGACCGGAAGATAATGCGGTAGGTGAAACCACTGGTGTACTGATTCAGATCATCAACGGCGAAATGCCGGCCGGCATCGATGGCGGCTTCAATCTCTGTGATGTCAGAGACCTCGCAGACGGCACGATCCTTGCGGCAGAAAAGGGCAGAACAGGGGAGTGCTATATCCTTGGCAATGAGGAAGTATCCTTCCGTGATTTTGCGAAGCTGATTGCGGAGGAAGCTGGAATCAAACCGATGAAGCTGTTCCTGTCGATCTGGATGGCAAATGCCATGGCAAAGCTTATGGAGGCAAATGCCAAACGTACCGGCAAGCGTCCGCTGATGACAACATTCTCGGTTTACAACCTTGCCCGCAATAATGCTTTTGATTCTACGAAGGCAAGAGAAGAACTCGGTTATCATACCCGTTCTTACCGCGAAACCCTGCATGATGAAATAAAGTGGCTGAAAGAAACTGGTCATATCACAACTGCAGGGAATGCCGAACTTAATCACGCAATGGCCCATTAAGAAAAATAACGGGGAAATCAGAGAATGATTCTCCCTGTTTTTGCCATGAACCGGTAAACTGGAAACGAGGTAACTGCCATGTTTAATATTCTTGTAGTAGATGATGATAACGCACTGAATCACAGCATCTGTGTATTTCTGGAAAAACGGGGTTATCGGGCCATTGGATGTCTGAATGCGGATGACGCACTGGATGCGCTGTTTGAGCATACCTGTGATCTTGTGATCAGTGACATCATGATGCCCGGGAAAGACGGCTTTGCATTATCGGAGAATATCCGGAAAGAAGACCAGAATATCCCGATTCTGTTTGTGACAGCGCGTGATGATTTCTCCGCAAAGGAGCGGGGATTTTCCATCGGCATCGACGACTATATGACCAAACCGGTCGATCTTGATGAACTGGGCCTAAGGGTGGCGGCGCTGCTGCGAAGGGCAAAGATCAATGCCTCCAGAACAATTGAAATCGGGAATTTCCGAATGGATGCGGATGAACACACAGCGTATGCGGATGGAGAAGAGATTTCACTTTCCGCACGGGAGTTTGATATTCTCTTTAAGCTGCTCTCCTATCCGAAGAAGACCTTCAGCCGCACGCAGCTGATGAATGAATTCTGGGACAGCGCAGCCGAGGCAGGAACACGGACGGTGGATGTATATATGACCCGTATCCGCAGTAAGACAGAAGCCTGCACAGGATTTGAAATCCGCACGGTGCACGGACTTGGATATAAGGCGGTGATCACGGAATGATTCAGAAAGAAAACGGTAAAGTAAAAAACAGTCTGCTTTCCATAAAAGACTATTTATTATTCTTTATTCTGATCGCAGGCTCAGTGACCGCAAGCTTTATTCTTTTTGCGACATTTACGGATTTCCGCAATTCGGAAGGTCTTTCTATCAGTGCGGTGCTGACGTTCGGCAACGTCATGTTTATTACCCTGATCTGTACGGCAATCTATGGAGTCTGGCGATATTTCTTTATTGTAAAGCCGGTCAACCGGATTCTTGAGGGAACGGATAAGATCCGGAACGGACAGTTCGGAGAGACCATTCCACTGATTCATAAGAATGCGAACAACTACAACGAATTCGATGTGATTATCGATAACCTCAACATCATGTCTAAAGAACTGCAGGGAATTGAAACCCTGCGCACCGACTTTATTTCCAACGTATCGCATGAGCTGAAAACTCCGCTGGCTTCTATTCAGAACTATGCAGCACTGATGCAGTCGGAAGATCTGAGTGAAGCAGAGCGGAAAGAGTATTCAAAAACAATCATGGAGTCCGCAAAGCACCTGACGGAACTGATTACGAATATCCTCCGTCTGAACAAGCTGGAGAATCAGACCATTTATGCCAAGAATCAGGAGTTTGATCTCAGTGAGCAGGTTGTTCAGTGCATCCTTGGCTTTGAAGATGCCTGGGAAGAAAACCAGATCAATCTTGAGACCGATATCGATGAGAATGTGCATATTACAGCAGATGAGGAGCTTCTCTCCATTGTATGGAACAACCTGCTGTCCAATGCGCTGAAATTCACTCCAGCACATGGAACCGTAACAGTTACGGTAAAGCAGACAGAAGAACAGGCAGTGGTAACGGTTTGCGACAGTGGCATTGGTATGAGTGAAGAGACCGCAAAACATATTTTTGAAAAGTTTTATCAGGGAGATACCTCTCATGCGACAAAAGGAAACGGTCTTGGTCTCGCATTAGTAAAACGCATTGTAGATATTGAACACGGAACGATTGCCGTAAACGCAGCGCCTAATCAGGGAAGTACCTTTACGGTGACTCTGCCCAGGAAACAGTAACTGCAGTTTTGAGGTTCCTGCTCCGGTAACATGAAAAATGCGGGTTCAGTGTGGATCCGCATTTTTGAATCTTTGATTTTCTTTATCAAACCAACTTTGGCTTGGGATTAACCACCGATTACGACCGCACCAGCTGCGTCGATTGCTGTGTAATCCTGTTCTGGCGCTGTCAGTGTGCTGCGGCATAAAGGCAGTGCATAAATATTCACGGAATCACCCGTATCAGCAGATTCTACCGCATAGGCGAAGACGAGGTGATACCAGCCTTCATTGTTCTGAACAATCATGGAAGTAACGGTATCGGAATCAGCGTATGGTTTATAACGCTGTACGGATCGGACTACCGCATTTGAAATCAGAATGAGTGAAGGCGTATCTGTTTCTTTGAATGCTTCATAATCAAATACGCCGACTTCCGGAAGGTTCTGCGATTCTGTTCCTTCAAACAGGGCGGAATGATCTGACAGAAAGGACAGCTGTGCTTCGTTGAGACAGTAGGACTCATTTCGCATTCCTTCAAGATATGCAATCATTGCGGCGGAGTTCTGCAGAAGTGAACCGTTCTGGTAGTAAACGGGATACGATTTTTCGGTATTCGGATAATGAATGGTTTTTGTGAGCAGACCGTCAAACCGATTGTTGGTGAAGTTACGGGACAGCTGTATTTCATCGGTATCGCTCTGATAGGTGAAACTGCCGTTTCCTTCCGCCAGTCCATTGCGGACATCTCCGCTGTAGCTTCCTTCCAGAATCCCAGAAGGAGTATCGATGCAGAAGACGGATGCGGTGAGTGTTCCTTCCCCATCCGGTGCACCGTTGATCCAGGTGCCTTTATAGGAATAGGTGTCGGAAGTATATTCTCCGTTTCCAGACGGCAGCTGTTCAGAAACAGTTCCGGTATAGGAACCGCTGATTATCTGATCGCGGTAGGATACGCGATAAGGCACGCCAGAGGCTTCACCAGAGAGGAAGGTTCCATTCTCAAATGTTCCGGAGACACTGGCATCTGTGTCGAGAATCGCTGTTCCTTCTCCATTTGGAACTTTCTGTTTTACCTTCCCGGTATAGACAGACATTACGGTATTCTGAAAGACGGTAATTTCTGTTTACTGATCTTTTACACTGCAGCCGGCAAACAGGAGAGCCGACAGAAAGAGAAGTATTCGTTTTTTCATACGGATAACATTTTACCTTAGAAAAGAGTTTGATTTCAGACTGTCTTTTCCAGGAGAAAACGTATAACATAAACCCGTATGAAAAAGCGAATGAAACAGATGGCTGTCGCATGTACGGTTCTGACTGCAGTGGCTTTCCAAACACGGACTGCTGAAGCAGAACTGGTAAAGAGAGCCTGGGGACAGGGGAGTTCCAATACCTATATTCTTGGATTGAATAACGCCGTTGGCTCGGCAGTGAATATCTATACATTGAACGGTACAGAATCGTCGATTATCCACCATACCGGCAATTTCAATGGAATCAACTATGACATGCTGGAAGTCAAACCGTCGGAAACGACCTTTGTCAAAGTGGATTACATGGGTCATGCGGAATGGCTGAATGATATCTATGACTGGGGACTGGTCAGTGAAGGCTATATTCGGGCCGGTGGAATCAATGCCAATTACTACGCATGGCATACAAATCCAAACTATGGTCAGCCGGTCGGAGGTCTTCGAATGGCAGGTAAGTGGACGGATTTCCGGGGCGAGCCGAATCTGCCGGATTATGGAAGCGGATATGTCACAGCGTACTGGGACAGAGCTGGATTAATGAAGCTGGTATACAGTGGAGAAAATGTTGTTCAGGGTACAACTGAATGGGTTGGTGAAAAAGTAGAATCCGAATGCGCGGTATCCGGCTCCTATACGTATATTGTGAATGGAGAACGCAAAGATCTTACCGATGGCTATGGCTGGTATGCTTACCACAGCAATGATTATGCCTTCAGCTGCCTGGCCCAGAAAGAAGACGGCACTTACTACCTGATCAGTTTCTGGAATGGAATGCGGGATGAAAAAGTGCAGGACTTTCTGGTTGGACTGGATGCCTACAACGCGATTCGCCTTGATGGCGGAACCAGTACCTCCATGGTCTATGAAACAGATGTCGTGCAGGAAGCAGAATAAGAACTGACAGGGACGGCTGTGTAAAGTGGTCGTCCTTTTGTATTAAAAAAGATGATACATGGATATTCGAATCATTGTCGTAACAAGGTATAATGAAAACACTTATGAAATTATATAAACTGTTTTTAATGTTGTTGGTCGTGTCCGGATTACTAAGCGGATGCGGAAAAAAAGAAGACACGAAAGTGATCCAGTCGGTCAGTGAATTGAATGGTCGTGATATGGGCTGTATGTCTGGATCAATTTTTGATGCACTGATTGCGGAACAGTTTCCGGATTCTAAAATCGTTTATTACACCAGCCGTTCGGAACTGCTGCTGGGACTCACCAGCGGAAAGATCGATGGCTTTATTTCGGACGAACCGGTCGCAATGATGATGAAGAATCAGAACCCGGGTGTTGACTATCTGGAGGAAGCGGTTGGGGAAGTGGAATACGGCATATGTTTCTCCGAGGCAAATCTGGATAAGCGAAGTGAATTCAACGAATTCCTGGCGAAGATCAAGGAAAGCGGAAAACTGAAAGAGCTGCAGGAAAAGTGGATTAGTCCGGACGGCGCAAAACAGAAGAAAGAAGAACATGACTTGGATGGCCGAAACGGCACATTGCGCTGTGTTACGACTCCGGATGCGGCCCCGTTCTCGTTTATTTCCAATAATGAGTTTCAGGGATATGAAGTAGAGCTGCTGAATGAGTTCTGTTATGAATACGGATATAACATGGAGCTGTCGACAGTCAGCTTTGATGCGCTGCTTACTTCCGTCGCAATGAATAAATATGATATTGCCCTGAATGGCATCTATATCACGGAAGAACGAGCCAAAAGCGTCAATTTCTGTACACCTACTTATACCGGCCGGGATGTTGTGATGATTCGGACCGGAACTGCCTCAGAATCCAAAGGTATTCTGGAATCCATCCGGGACAGCTTCTATAAGAACTTCATTGAAGAGGACCGCTATAAGCTGCTGATTGATGGAACAATCGTATCAATCGTGATTTCCTTCGCATCAATTCTTGTTGGAACCCTGTTCGGTCTGATTGTTTATATCCTTTCTACTCTGCATCGATCCATTCGTGCGGTGCTTGATGCGATGCAGGAATCGCTCGCCAAGCTGCCTGCGGTCGTGCTGCTGATGCTGCTGTTCTATGTTGTCTTCAAGTCGTCATCGATCGATGCGACACTTGTCAGTATCATCGGCTTTTCCATCATCTTTGCCTTTACGTTCTATGGTTTATTGAAAACCGGAGTTGCGTCCATTGATAAGGGACAGAATGAGGCGGCACTTGCGCTGGGTTATGACAGGTGGCTCGCCTTCTTCCGTGTCGTTTTGCCTCAGGCGCTGAATGTAATACTGGAAACTTACCTGAGTGAAGTGATCGCACTCATCAAGAATACGTCCATTGTCGGTTATGTATCGGTAACGGATATTACCAGATCGTCTGACATTATTCGAGGAAGGACGTATGATGCATTATTCCCGCTGATTATTGTTGCGATCGTCTACTATCTGTTATGTACAGTGGAAGTCGCAATGATTCGGATTCCGTTCCAGGCTTATATTAATAAGAAGGTGCACTACAATGATAAGATTTGAACACATTTCAAAAGTCTATGAAAATGCGACACCTCATAAAGATGTGAACGGGGTCATTAATGACGGTGAAGTTGTTGCGATCATCGGGCCATCCGGCACCGGCAAATCCACTTTACTGCGGATGATCAACGGATTGGAAACACCAACGAGCGGAAAGATCTTTTTCGATGAGGAAGAGATTACTGCGCCTGATTATGACATGACGAGCCTGCGGCGTAAAGTCGGTATGATTTTTCAGAGTTTTAATTTGTTCAACAATATGTCCGTTCTGGATAACCTGGTTGTACCGCAGCTGGATATACTTCAAATTGATAAGCAGACAGCCAGAGAACATGCATTGGACGCACTGAAGAAAGTCGGGCTGGACAAGCATGCGATGCGGATGCCGAATCAGCTGTCCGGCGGGCAGAAACAGCGTGTTGCGATTGCCCGTGCACTGGTTATGAATCCGGAAGTCATCCTGTTTGATGAACCGACCAGCGCTCTGGATCCCACGATGGTTGGCGAAGTGGAAAATACGATCAAATGGCTGGCTCAAAGCGGAACGACAATGGTCATTGTGACGCATGACATGAAATTCGTCAGGGAAGTCGCTACTAAGGTTTTCTATATGGATGAAGGAGAGATCTATGAAGAGGGCACACCTGAGGAAATCTTCGATCATCCAAAACGCTCCAGAACGAAAGCGTTTGTTTCAAACGAAAAAGTATTGGATCTGATCATCGATGGCAGGAATTTTGACTTTGCAGTACTGAATCAGAATATTGATGAATACTGTCAGAGTCAGCATCTTGAAAAGTTCTTCCATTACAACATCAAGAGTGTGCTGGAAGAACTGGTCGTTCAGGTAATCTTCTCGCATAAGAAAGATGCCAATGTATTATTCTCCGTATTCTTTAATGGAGAGAAGCTGGAGTACAAGATCAAATTCGATGGAACGAAGTATGATCCATTTACTGAAGATAACCTTTCAATCAAAATTCTGAATGGAAACATCTCAGAATATTCCTATCGCTACCATGAACAGGCCACGCGGCCAAATTCACTGAAGTTTAATTCTCTCTGAGAAATATGAAAGCGATGGGGCACGGTTCATCCTGGCCGTTCTGTTACTAAACCATTATTGGTCTCCTATATCGGAATACAGGATGGCAGCGAATCAGCCGAATGAAAAGCCATAGCCAGTGATTTCTGACGATGGCCTTTTTGTTTATGGTTGGATTGTATTCAGGCGGCAGGAGTTTCATACAATGCCGCAAATTCCTCCAGGAAGCTTCGAATCGGAATGTGCTGCGGACAGATGTGTTCACATTTCC
>JAFWJY010000125.1 GCA_017514525.1 Solobacterium sp.
CAGCAGCATGACTGCCACCACAATCGCTTCCCCGATATAATCGATGCCGCCGGAAGCTGTTTCTGCCCGGTAATAGCAGTACGCAAACAGCAGGGCCAGAATCAAAGCCAAGATGCCGCGTTTTTTCAGTATCTTTTTCATTCAGATATTGTGTCCTTTTGACAACAGTATATTCTGTCCGTTTTTATTTGTGAACGGAACATAAAATGCAAGCCGGTCCTCCGGGACTGCAGCCTGCAGTTTTTCCTCATATCGATTCCGATAATAATCAGAATGTACAAAAACCGTACTAAGCCGCCATGACCGATAACTCAGAAATAATTCTTAAAGTAGCGGACAATATAGTTTTTAAATCGCAGCGCTGATTCTGAAAGATATATGGAGTCATTCCAGGACAGGCAGATATACTGTTTACTGCTGACTGATGATACCGGCAGTGCCTTCACGCCGTCACTCAGAACTTCGTTCCATGTTATTTCGGGGATGAAGGAAACCCCCATACCTGAACTGACAAATTCCCGGATCATATACGGGTTATCACTTTCAATGGCAATTTTTGGAGAAAAGCCGGCCATATGACAATAAAATTCGGTAATAACACGGAGATCTCTTCCAACCGGCAATGTAATAAAAGCCGTGTTTGCAAAATCAGTCAGATTGACTTCCGGTTTTGCGGCAAGCGGGCTGTCGGCAGCGATCGCAAGCAGAACATTTTCTTCAAATAAGGTCACAGTGTTATTGTTAGTAATCGGCGTCATGTTTGAATACAGAAATAGATCTGAAGCCGTAGATTCCCCTTTGATACTTCCTTCACTGTTTTGAATCACATCAACATTGATCTCTGGATGACTCTTTTGAAAGTCGCCGAGCAGCCGCATTACCAATGCGGCTGAGGTATCCAGCATCAATGAAATGGATTGTCTGTCACTCATGACCGATTCCGAAAGATCATTCTGCATCGCTTCCAGCTGTGAGATGATTCTGTTGGCGTGAAGCTTCACGATCTCACCCTGGTGATTCAACTTGATATTCCGGCCTTTTCTTTCAAACAGTTCCACGCCCAGATCTGTTTCCAGAGAGCTGATCGCTCTGCTTAATGCGCTCTGAGTGATATGAAGTTCTTCAGAAGCCAGTGTTATGCTCTCCAAAGAAGCAGTTGTATAAAAATATATTAATTGCGGGATAGTAATGGCCATACGGATTCTCCTTGCTCATATACAATGAGCTGAAGCGTAAATAAACGATTGTCTGTAAGCTGGCTGTCCCCTGTAAGCAAATCATACACTATTGCTTTCGGAACACGAAATTTAAGGTGCACCGCTGCCAGCACAGCCGGTGCACCTTGGCTCAGTTTATTTATCTGACATCCGCAAAGCCTTTTACAGCTGCTTTTAATGCACTTTCTACAGGAATTCTTTCTATACTGGATGCACCAACGAAGCCTACGCAGCATGTTTCCCTGTATACTCTGGCAAAGTCTTCGGGATTTGCAATTGCTCCGCCATGACACAGCGGAATGATTTCGGGATTGACCTCAAGCCCCGCCCGCAGTACTCTCTCTGTTTTTTCTATTGCTTCATCCAAGGTGCAGGATGCGCTGGTGCCTACATCGCCTCCTGCTGTCAGCCCGGCATGAGAAACCAGAATGTCTGCTCCAGCCTCTGCCAGCATTTTTGCCTCCTCCGGCTTATACACATAGCCAAGGGTGGCAAAGCCAAGCTCGTGTGCCAGTTTCATCATCTCTGCTTCTTTGGCATATCCCAGACCGACACTTTCGATTTCCCGTCTGAACTGCCCGGAGAACTTCCCTACCGTCGGGTAATTGATAATGGCAGAATACCCGATGTCCGCCAGGCTGCGCAGAAACGCTTCCATGTCTCTGGTCGGATCGACACCAAATACACCGGCTGCCACAGGCATTTTCTTTGTCATCGGCAGAATCTGCTTGAGGCCCATCTGATAAACAATTTCGTTAGCATCACCAACCGGAAGATTACCCAGAATGGAGCTGTATCCGTTCATCCGGAAATGGCCGGAGTTATATACAACTGCCATGTCTGCTCCGGCTTTTTCAAGAACACGGGCCACAATGCCGACCCCGGCCCCGCTGATTACAATCGGAACGCCTGCGTCTACTTTGACCTTCATGTTCCTGAGAATCTCTTCCCGTGAAATCCTGCACACTACTTTTTCCATATCAAATTACCCCTTTACTGTTTGCCTGTTCCTTCGATCAACCCCAGAAGATCCTTTACCAGGAAGTCTGCGAATTCCTTATCGTTGATGTGATTATCACGGCAGATCACCGGAACATTGTCCGGCATTGTCTCCTTTACTCTCCGGGCGAAAGCTGCATCCGCTTCCGGATCAAAAAAGACATTCCCTTCCTTGTCAATTTCATCAAAACCATTGGTCGGAATCACCAGATGCGTTTTCCCGTCACTGTCTTTCAGTCTGTCCACAAACAGATCTGCCAGACGGATCATTTCATCCTTGTTAGCCCGCAGTTTCAGCAGACTGCTGTTGTGGAAATACTGTACATGATCAGCCTGTTCCGGCTTCAGGTTTTCCTTCGGGCCGATATTGATCATATCTGCCGCGCCCGGGCACACAATATAAGGAATGTTCTTTTTGACTGCCGCCCGAAGTCTTTCATTACCGATGGCATAACCGCCGCCGGCAATTTCATCGATCAGCTCTGTTGTTGTAATATCCAGAACGGCTGTAAAGAATCCTTCCGAAATCATCTTCTCCATGATTTTTCCGCCGGAGACCCCTCTGGCATGGAATATCAGAATTTCATATCCTTCCTTTTCAAGCAGTTCCGTGCACCTGTCTACGCATGGTGTTGTCACGCCAAAACAGGTGATGCCGATTGCTTTCTTTTTCTGCCGCGTCAGTTTCGGCATATTTGCCAGCGAACAGACAATTCTTGCGGCTTCATCCAGAATATGCTTGCTGAGGAAATTCAGGCTCTGCATATCAACAACGGAGTTGATCAGCAGGATATCCTGGCCCATGATATACGGAACCGTGTTGCCGCAAGCCATCGTTCCGACCACCACTTTAGGGACTCCAAGAGGCAGCTGCTGCATGGCCCCGGTGGAAATGGTGGTTCCGCCGGATCCGCCCAGAGAAATAATTCCCTGAAGCTGGTCAGTGGCAAGAAGTTCCTTAACGATACGCGTCAGACCCTCAACCATAATTTTGGATGCTTCATTTCTGGATTGAATTGCCGCAACTTCAGCAAAGGCTACACCAGCCGCCTCGGCAACATGCTCTTTTGTAATGTCCGGATGAAATGAAGAAGAACCCCGGAGGCTGACATCAATCATTGTTGTTGTGTTGCCCAGCGATTCAATCGCTTCCTTCAGGTAATATGCTTCGTTTCCTTTTGTGTTCAGCGTACAGCAGATAACAATATTCTTTTTCTTCATCACACACCTCCTGCAGCCGTCTTTTGACTCATTCTGTATCTTCTGACATGCATGATCATCAGCAGAGCGAACAGCGCAATTCCGGCAAAATCAAGAACATAGATCGGCATGAGGCAGCAGATGCATGCCACAGCAGAGATTCCTCTTTCGATAACAGTCAGTTTATCCAGGAAGAAGTTTTCCCAGGTCATGATGAAGGTCAGCAGGAAAATAATGACCATAATGACTGCCCAGGCCCAGCTTCCGACCGTCTTCAGGCCAAACATGATTTCCGGCCGGTACAGGAACATGAACGGCAGGATAAATCCGGCAATCGCCAGACGCATTGCCTCAACACACGTTTTCATGAAATTCGATTTAGCCATGCCTGAGGCCACCAGACATCCGATCGCAACCGGAGGAGTGATTGCAGACATTTCACCGTAATAGAACACAAAGAAGTGAGCTGCCAGCAGCGGGACACCAAACGCTGTCAGCGCCGGAGCACCAAGCAGGGCGCACAGGACATAAGCCGGAGCAGCTGGCATGCCCATGCCGAAGACCAGACAGCTGATTGCCACAAACAGACCCAGCATGAACAATGAGTTTCCGGCAGAGTTAATCGCAAACTGTGCAATCTTTGAAGGCAGACCGGTAGCTGTCAGAATCTGCACAACGACACCCATGATACCCATGACAATCGCAATCGAGGAACATGTTCTGGCACCTTCCCGGAAGCCGGAAAGCAGTTTGGCAAAGAATGTTTTGATGTTATCCGCGATATTTTCTGTCCTTCTGATTTCCTTGGCGAGACCGACAAGAATCATCGCAATGATGGAAAAGAACAGCGAGAATTCGGCTGAATAATTACGCGAAAGCAGAATAACCAGTACAATAATCGGAATGATATATGTAAAGAATTCCAGGGCTGCGTCACGGAACTTCGGAATGTCAGCACTGTTCATCTTCTCATCACCAAGCTTGATTGCCTTGATGTACACAGACAGGCCAATACCCAGGTAATACAGCAGGGCCGGAGTCAGTCCGTAAATAATGATTTTAATGTATGGTGTGTTGGTCCATGATGCGATGATGAACGATGCGGCATTCATGACCGGAGGCAGAATCGCACCGCCCGTCGAAGCGGCTGATTCACAGGCTGCCGCAAATTCATCCGGGTATCCTCTTTTCTTCATCAGCGGGATGGACACCGAACCGGTCATGGAAATATTGGCTGCCACAGATCCCGTTACCGAGCCGATCAGGCCGGAAGAAATAACTGCAACCTGAGCCGCGCCTGATCTGATTTTGCCGCTGGCCGACATTGCCACACGCATGATGCAGTCCAGGGCACCATAGGCAGTCATCATTCCGGCAAATATGGAGAACAGGATAATCTGGTTGGCAGAGATCGTTCCCAGCAAACCAAATACACCGGTAAAATTCGTTGTTGAATATGTAATCAGCCGTTCTACCGATAAGCCGCCGTGATACAGGAAGCCCGGCATACTCGGACCGAAATAACCGTACAACAGTGCCGCCATGACAATAATCGGGATAACCTTACCCCAGGCAATATATGTACCAATCAGGAACAGCGCCAGGTAGATTGCCCCGGAGTAAATCTGCCCGTCAGAATAATTACCCATGGCAGTAATAAACTTGTCATGATTCGCCGCAATATAAACACTGTCGACCAGTATCAGTGCAATACAGATCAGACAGAATATATTCTTTGCTTTTCCTTTTGAATCATTTGCTTTTGTGTTAATTGTAGATAAAAACAAAATCAGAAAAGATCCCAGAAAATGAATAATAATGTGAATGTTGGAATTCACAAGTGTAAATTTTGCTGCAAAGAAATGATAGATTCCTAATGCCAAAGCAATTACATTGATTATCTGCTGAATGACATTTGTTTTATTATTGCTTTCTGACATTATTGTTCTCCCTTCCAAGCGGCGGCTGCCTCCCAAAGGGAAACAGCCGCCTGCATTTTATGAATTGTTATTCGCCGTAAACTTTGAAGGTGTCATCCCACAGGCCGGCTTCCTTCAGGGCTCTTGCAGCACCCGGATGGAACGGTACTGATGGTACGCAGACGCTTGTCATATAGTCTTTCAGAACTGCCAGGTCTCTGGAAATGTTGCCCAGGGCTTCAACATTGTCGATGCAGGCCTTTGTGAACTGGTATACAGCCTCTTCATCAACATTGGCGCCAAAGACTACAACGCCGGAGTTTCTCGGAGCAATAACGGATTCACCTTCCGGAATGGAAGCGTCGTTTTCGCTGGTCATTTCCTGAGAAGCAATACCGTCATTGGCGGCACTGACTGCAGCAGCTGCTTCCGGTGTAAGGCTCAGCAGCTTGACATTTCTTGTGGTGGTCAGTTCAACAATACCGGAAGCGGTAATGCCGTTTGCCCAGGAACCCATTGCCGCATCAACACGGCCATCCTTAAGAGCATTCCAGCCATCGCTCCAGCCATAGTATTCAAGCTTGACCTTGTCTGTCAGGTCATACGCATCCAGGACAATCTTCAGAACTTCTGCAGAAGCGGAACCCATCTGCGGGGACATCAGCTTCTTGCCTGCCAGGTCTTCGTAAGTCTCAATGCCGCTGCCTTCAATTGTGATGATCGGGAGCATCCAGGCAACAAATCCGAATGCCTGGAGCATTGCCTCTTCCGGAACCTTAGAGGCAAACGGTTCTTCACCGTTAATTGCCTGAACGAGGTTGATTGTACCGGCATAACCACCTTCGAGTTCGCCGGAATTGATCAGATTGATGATTTCGACTGCACCGGTTGTAACAACGGTGGATGTCTTCAGTTTTGTGTTCTGGTTAACAACGGAAGACATGGCTTCCAGAGCGGTGTTCGCTGTGCCGCCGACAGCATCGGTTCCCAGTCTCAGGACATATCCGTCAACTGACGAACCGCTTTCAGGAGCACTTGAAGCGTTTGCTGAATCATCCGGTTTAGATGAACAGCCGGCCATTGAAACAACCAAGATCGCCGATAAAATGATTGAAGTAACGCGTTTCATTTTCCCTCCTTTTCTCCGTCATCCCGATAATCGAATAATGAAATAATCTTTGCCAGTCCCGGCAACTTCATTGAGATTATGACTATCCTGAAGACGGATTTTGTTAATTACATTGTCGAATGAGGCAACTCCAAAATCCAATGCAAGTAAAATCAATAAATGTTGCATTATCTGCAACATTTATTAATGAATTATTTGCAATTAACTCCTATTATTCTTTCTTGGTAGGAATGATTTAAGCTTCGGAAGTAAAGATACCGTCTTTTACTTCAGCATTTCCCGGATCCTGTTAATGATCGTGATATCTGCCGGCAGCCAGGCAACACTGTCCAGCTCGTCCGCTGTCAGCCATCTGGCCGCTTCATGCTCCAGCAGTACCGGTCTGCCTTCAGTGATCCGGCACCGGTAGCACCGCATGCTCAGATGAAAGTCCGGATAATCGTGTTCAATCGTGGTGATATATTCACCCACTTCGATCTCCGTTTCCAGTTCTTCTTCAATTTCTCTTTTCAGTGCTTCTTCCGGGGTCTCCCCGGATTCCACCTTACCACCGGGGAATTCCCAGCCGTCCTTGTACGGGCCATAGCCTCTCTGGGTAGCAAACACCCGGTCACCGTCAAAGATGACGGCCGCAACCACATTCACTGTTTTCATGTGTTATCCCTGAATCGAACTCTCGGTAAAACCGTGTTCCGTATCACCTTCACAGAAGATCTCATGCCCGGCAAACATATCATCATCGCTGTAGAAAAAGCTGTACTCACCTGTTGTTCCTTTGGAAGAAACACTGATTCCCGTCAGGTGCATACGTTTCTTGAAATCATCTGCGGTCAGTTCAGGATCTTCTTCGTCCCGCCAGTCGTTGGCAGTTTCGAGCAGCTCATCGGCGGCGTATATTCTGGCCTGTTCATCCCACCAGGCAAGCCGGCTGACAATGTCATCGTACACATCACCTGCCCGGCCAACCTCTTCGCCACCCTGTTCCGTTGTCTCAAGATAAACATTGCAGTAATACTGATCTTTGTTCAGGATGCCTTCATACTGACCGTAATCCCGGTCCAGGGTCAGTTCCACTCCCTGCCGTTCGATGACCACCGGGGTCTGCCAGCGTTCCTTCCACGCCAGCATCGTTTCATCCCTTGCATCCTCGCCAAATACTTCCCGCACCAGCCAGCGACTGATCCCGGAGGCATTCTCCCACCGTGAGGCACGCACCCGGTAAATCCCGTATTTGTTAAACTTGTAATCCTTTCCCTTGAAGAGAAAGCCATTACGGACAAACCAGTCCAGCATGCCGCGTTCTTTCGTAAACACACCGTCCTGCACTATGCCGCAGTACAC
>JAFWJY010000008.1 GCA_017514525.1 Solobacterium sp.
AGGATGCTGTTACAGACAGCCAGCTGGAACCGATTCGCAGGGGGATCCGTCTTAATAAAGAAGAAACCTGTCTGCCTGCTGAAGTGCGCATTACCGGAGAAAAGGAATGTCACATCATTCTGAAGGAAGGCAAGTTTCATGAAATCAAACGCATGTTTCTGGCTATTGGAACGGAAGTCGTCTATCTCAAGCGCATCCGCATGAAGAATCTAATATTGGATGAATCACTGAAGCCAGGGGAGTATCGTCCGTTAACGGAGGCAGAACTGAACGGGCTTAAAGAATCGGCTCTGTAAGCGGCCAGATTTCAAATCTGCCGGTTGCGGCATAGGTTTCCAGTGTTTTGATAACCGTATTGGTGAGTGAAGTAGGAGTGGAGCTGCCGGAGGTCACCGCAATGCGAGCTTTGCCCGCAAGCTGTTCTTCCCTCAGGTCCTGAGCAGTTTCAATCAGCAGCGCAGCGGGGATACCCGCTTTTTTTCCGATTTCCCGCAGCTGGTTGGAATTATTGGAATGCGGATCGCCAACGACAATTAACAGATCGATATTTTTGAGGTTCATGACTGCTTTCTGACGCATGGTTGTCGCATTGCAGATTTCCGCCTGAACAATCGCATCCGGATACTGTTTTAAGCATTCCTGAATCAATTCTTCATTGTCCAGAAGCGACAGGGTAGTCTGGTTGGTAATCAGTACATGGTGCAGATTCCTGCAATGCTCAAGATCTTCCTTTTTGGAAATCAGGTGCACCCTTGGGTCAATGCCGATGGCGCCTTCCGCTTCCGGATGGTTCTGTTTGCCGATATACAGGACATCTCCATGGCGTAGATGTTCCCGGATCAGTGTATGCGTCTTTTCGACATCCGGGCAGGTCGCATCAACAATCGTTAGACCTTTATCCTTTGCCTTCTGTACAACCGCGTCACTGACGCCATGCGCCGTAAAGATCACAACACCGGAATCAATCTGGTCCAGCAGTTTCAGTCTTGAGGTTCCGTTTGCCTCAAGACAATGGATCCCCAGTTTTTCGCAGGCATCTACGACAAAGCGGTTATGTACGATCATGCCAAGCATATAGACCGGCTGATCGGAATACTGTTCTGCAGTTTCTCTTGCGATGCGGATCGCCCGCACAACACCCTGACAATAGCCGCGGGGTATGACTTTAATAATCTCCATAGCACCTCTTTTGACAAATCCATTATAATTGGTATGCTTCCCAAGCGGGAAAGGAGGTTTTTCGATGAAACAGTTTGAAGACTTTCATTTGCATCAGAATACAATGAAGCTGATTCGTCTGAATCAGTTCAAGCAGCCGACTCCGATTCAGGAGGAAGTGATTCCGGCAATGCTGAAACATAAAGATGTGATAGGTTTATCCAAAACCGGTACCGGTAAAACACATGCCTATCTGATTCCATTGATGGAACTCTGTGACACCAGCTCCGATGAGGTGCAGGCAGTTATTACTGCCCCAACCAGGGAACTGGCTGCGCAGATCTATGAAAAGGCTAGACTCATGCAGGAGGCAGACCCGGCGATGCGGGTGCGTCTTTATGTAGGAGGCAAAGACCGGGATAAGGATATCCGTCAGCTGAAAGCTTCCCAGCCGCATATCGCAATCGGTACGCCAGGCCGCATCAAAGACCTGTTTCTGGATGAAGGCGCACTGCGCCTGGATCGGGCCAAGCTGTTAGTGGTAGATGAAGCCGATATGACACTGGAATATGGCTTTCTCAATGAAATCGACGCCTTTGCCGGCCGCATGAGTGAAGACCTGCAGATGGCAGCTTTTTCAGCGACCATGCCGGAACAGCTCAAGCCATTCCTGAAGAAATATATGTCTGCACCGCGAACCTTCCGGATCGAAGAGGAAGAACGGTTCAACCCGGATATTACGCATGTACTGGTGCCTTGTTACCATTACAGTTATTCGGAAGTCATTCGTTCCTTACTGCCGGGCTTTCAGCCATATGTATGCCTGATCTTTGCCAATACGCGTGAGATCGCCCATGAGATAGCGGAAGATTTAAGGGCAATGAAGCTGCCGGTAACGGAATTACATGGGGACCTCGAAAGCCGGAAGCGGAAACAGGCCATGAAGGAACTGGCCCTTGGCATCAACTCCTATGTTGTCGCAACCGACCTTGCGGCAAGAGGAATTGATTTGGATACGGTAACGCATATCATTTCCTGTGGGTTTCCGGAAGATCTGGAATTTTATATTCACCGGGCAGGACGTACTGCACGTGCCGGTTCTACCGGAATCTGCTTTGCGCTGTACAAGGAAAGTGATGATGCTTCGATCCGTTCGTTAATGAAGCAGGGTATCCGCTTTGAGCATCGCCGCTATCGCAAGACTGGCTGGCAGGACCTGCATCCATATGGGCAGAAACGGCTTAAAAAGGATGATGAGATCGAAAAGCAGATTTCGATGATCATGACCAAAAAGAATACCAAAGTGAAGCCTGGTTATAAGAAAAAGCGGGCTGCGGAAATTGACCGCATTCATCGCAAGAAAAAACGGGAATTCATTCGCTCCAAGATCAAGGAGGAAAAGCTGGCCCGTTATAAGGAAAAAAGCAGGGAGAAGCAGGGATGATCATCGGCTCACATGTTTCGATGAGTGCGCCGGAGTTCGTACTGGGCTCCGTAAAAGAGGCACTCAGCTATCATGAGACTGCACTCATGCTGTATACCGGTGCGCCACAGAATACAAAACGCAAGCCGGTAGAAGAACTGCGGGTTGAAGAGGCAAGGGCCCTGTTAAGCGAACATGGCATTCCGATGGACCATCTGATCGTTCATGCGCCATACATCATCAACCCGGCGAATTCCGTCAAACCGGAGGTAATGGAACTGGCACGGACATTCCTGATCGAAGAGACACACCGTGTCAAAGCGATTGGTGCTTCCTTTCTGGTACTCCACCCGGGCAGCTATACCACGACCGATCCGGATACCGGTATTGCGACGGAAATCTGCCAGCTGAATGAGCTGGAAGGAGAGCTTGCGGATCATGTAGTCATTTGTCTTGAAACCATGGCAGGCAAAGGCAGTGAAATCGGAACCAGCTTTGAACAGCTGGAAACGATCCTGTCTTCCTTAACGAATCCGGATCGTTATGGCGTCTGCCTTGATACCTGTCACATCAATGATGCAGGGTATGACGTCAGAGATTTTGATGGCGTACTGGACGCGTTTGATGAACGCATCGGTCTGAATAAACTGAAAGTCATTCACCTGAATGATTCCAAAAACCCAAAAGGTGCCCGCAAAGACCGGCATGAGAATATCGGATTCGGGACGATCGGGTTTGATGCACTGCATGCGGTGGCTGTAAATAAACGCGTTGAGGCTGTTCCAAAGATTCTGGAAACACCATGGGTCAAAGGAACTGCGCCGTATGGCATTGAAATTGAAATGCTGGAAACAGGCGTATTTGAACCGGAACGCATTAAAGCCCTTGGGCACGAATAACCATAAAAAAGAACCCCGATTTACCTTGCGGCAGATCGGGGTATTGTATTATGCGTTGAGTTCAGCGACGTACTTGTCGATTTCTTTTTTGAGTTCCGTGACTAAGTCGCTCTGAGGAACCTGGCGGAGAATCTCACCGTGCTTGAAGAGAATACCGCTGTCATAGGAGCCGGCTATGCCGATATCTGCACGGCTTGCCTCCTGCATGCCATTGACCGGGCAGCCCATCACCGCAACCGTAATCTTTGCGTGAATTGTATTCAGATACGCTTCGATTTCCTTCACAATCGGCAACATATCATACTGAATGCGGCCGCAGGTCGGGCAGGCTATCAGATCCGGCTGATTGTCGATTAATCCAAAGCAGTTCAGCAGCTGTTTGGCAATGATCAGTTCTTCTTTTGGAGGTCCGGATACCGATACGCGGATCGTATCGCCAAGTCCTTCATGTAATAACGTGCCAAGGGCGGCAGAGCTTTTAACCGCAGATCCGGTAAAGCTGCCTGCTTCGGTTACGCCAAGATGCAGGGGATAAGGGAATACGTTGGAAGCCGCCTCATA
>JAFWJY010000126.1 GCA_017514525.1 Solobacterium sp.
CAAACAGATCCAGAAATGCCTCATCCAGTTCAGTCACCTCAATGGAGGAGATGCGCAAGCGTTCTAATGCAGGTACTTTTGTGAGAATACGCTTTAAGAGATCTGTCAGCGTGATTCCATACTCCCTGCCATAACGCCCTGTATGAATGCCGGTCAGAACGATTTCCTTATGGGAAGCACTGATCTTTTTCGCTTCTTCAACGGCCATGGCAGGATCCATGGAACGTTCATGTCCCCTTGCGTAGGGAATGACGCAATAGCTGCAGAACTGATTGCAGCCATCCTGAATTTTAAGAAAGGCACGGGTTCTGCCGTTGAAATGATCAACGGGAAGCGGTTCAAACGCGGCATCTTTCAGGTCGCTGACATCGACAATGCGCTTATGATCTCTGACCGCCTGCTGAATGTATTCTGCCAGCTGCGGTTTATGCTTGCTGCCGACCAGAATATCTGCATCTTCGAGCGCATCCGGGTCGATCTGTGCGTAACATCCTGCGACCGCAACAATTCCTTCCGGATGTTTCCGGCGGGCCCGATGGATCATCTTCCGGCTTTTGGCGGCCGCAGTATTGGTGACTGCACACGTAAAGATCACAGTGATCTCTGCCGGTTCTTCCCATTCAACACGTTCAAAACCGGCTGCCTCCAGCTTGCGGGCAACCCCTTCCGTTTCATATGCGTTGACTTTACAGCCAAGATTTACAACCGCAAATCTCATTGAAATAACTCTCCGATCGCAGCACATACATACATTGCGGCGGTCTCTGCCCGCAGGATGCGATTTCCTAGGGTAATGGAAGTAAAATCCGCCTGTTCCAGGAACTCTACTTCGGCACTGGAAAACCCGCCTTCCGGCCCGATCACAACGGTAATAGATTCCGGGTTTTCAAAGGAGGACAGCCGCTGCGCCTTGCCAGTGGCTTTCTCATAAGCACAGACATTCACTGCACGCTTATAATCCGGCAGACTGGAAAAGGAAACCACATCCGTGCATTCGGGAATCAGGTTGCGTTTGCACTGTTCGCTGGCCTCCGTAAGAATCGCATTCCAGCGTTCTTTCTGCCGCTCCAGTTTTTCCTGACGTGCATGCACAACACAGCGGCTGGACTCAAATGGAACAATGCGTCTGACGCCAAGTTCCGCAGCCTTCTGCAATACCAGTTCAAATTTTTCCCTGCGTATTAACGCCATGCACAGTGTGATATCCGTTTTTAATTCATTAAAGGCCGCATCCTGTTCCAGAATACGGGCCATGCCCTTCTTTCCTTCCGGATAGACGTCCGCAAAATAACCGGTATTCTGATAAACCAGTCGGACTGTTTCATGGTTCAGCTTCAGTACACGTATCGCATGATGCGCTTTATCTGATGGAAGCTCGATAACATCTCCAACGGATACCGGCTGTTCAAGAAAATACTGCTGCATATCAGTCCTCTGTTTCGGAATCGCGGATCTCAACCTTGATCTCGTTCACCTTGCGCTTATCTGCTTTCGTTACCGTCACATGCAGGTTTTTGTAGTCAAAGGTATCCTGGTTCTGCGGGATGCGGTCCATTTCATGAATGACCCAGCCACTGACGGTGATGAAGTCATATTCATCCTCATCATAATCCACGCCAAATCGTTCCATCATGTCATCCACTTCGGCAGAACAGTTGACAAGATACGTATGATCATCGATCCTCTCGTAGAATTCCGTTACGGTATCGTGTTCATCATAAATCTCACCAACCAGCTCTTCGATGATGTCTTCCATGGTGATGATGCCGGCGGTGCCGCCATACTCATCCAGGACAACGGCAAGATGAAGCTTGGCTTTCTGAAGCTGTTTCAGAACACTGCTGATCTTGACGTTCTCATTGGTATAGATGACCGGCTTTATGATGCGGCGGATATAGGCGCGCTCCTTTTCGGTATAGAGCAGATTATAGAAATCCTTTTCATGGATAACACCGACAATGTTGTCGATGGAGTTCTCATATACCGGAAGTCGGGAAAAGGAATTCATCCGGAAGGTCTTTTCCAGCTGCTTGATGGATGAGGTGATGTTGACAGCCAGAACATTGACTCTCGGTGTCAGCACATCTTTGACATCCAGGTCATTGAATTCAATGGCCGCAGAGATCAGATCAGACTCATGTGCCTTAAGATCGCCTTCCTTCTCGGCTTCATCAACCATCGTGATCAGCTCATCCGAAATATCGCTGTCAACGTCTTCAACCCGCACCAGTTTGGTAACCAGCCACTGCCAGCCGCCAAAGACCAGTGTAAATGGGCGCAGGATAAACTGAAAAAAGCGAACCACAGGAAGCGTGCTGATGGCAAACTTCTCGGGACTCTGTTTGGCAATGGTTTTAGGAGCAATTTCACCAAACAGAAGCACTGCGATAGTCATGACGGCAGTTGAAATAATGGCGCCGGTATCTCCATAGAGACGCGTAAACAGAATCGTCGCCAAGGTCGCTGAAAGAATATTTACGATATTATTACCAACTAATACGGTCGAAATGAAACGTTCAAAGTCTTCCAGTACATCCAGCACTCCTTCAGCACGCGGATCATCCATTGCCTTGAGGCGGATCCGGGAAGCGGAAGAGTATGCAGTTTCGATTGCGGAGAATAAACCGGAAAATAAAACGAGCACGATTAAGATCAGGGACAGACTCTGATTACTCATAAAAAAAGTTCCTCCCTGCAGCAGATGCGCAACTCAACTATTCGACACTCGTCCAACGAACATCCCTTCCTTTCAATATATCGAGATTATAGCATCCGTTTTTTTACTGTGCAATGCGGCAGGATTCTGCTACGATCGAAGCGGAGAATAAAGCTATGAATAACGAGAAACCATTACTGATTGGTCTTACCTGCAGGGAAACTCAGGTTTATAGTTCCAAGGCTATGTACAATAATCTTGCCTATGTGGATTATCTCAAAGCTGCTGATCCAGGTGTACTGGCGGTTACCCTGCCGGTTGTGACAGCAGAAAAGGCAAAGCGCTTTGCCGATATTCTGGATGGATTATTTATTACCGGAGGCGAGGATATAGATCCCCTGTTCTATCACGAAGAACCGGATGGCAGCGAAGCTCCCTATGACAGGAAGTTTGACGAATCCGACTTTGCGCTGTATCACGCTTTTGTCGAGGCTGGAAAACCAGTCCTTGGCGTGTGCCGTGGAATACAGGTCATTAATGTTGCTGAGGGCGGATCGCTGATTCAGGATGTTCCATCTTTGACCGGCACCCAGCACAATCAGTTAAAGGCAGAGCCGCCAATACATCCAGATGAAACCTTTCATACCGTTCAGACCGCAGATAACACCTTATTGCGAATGCTGGTAGGAACACAGATTTCGGTAAACAGCTTCCATCATCAGGCAGTCAAAGAACCAGCCCCTACTCTGACGGTCAGTGCCTACAGTCCTGACGGCATCATTGAAGCGGTTGAAAAAGACCGCGTTCTTGCGGTCCAGTGGCATCCAGAACGAATGCTGGATGATCAGGTACAAATTCGGATTGCCAGAGCCTTTCTCTCCATGTGCCGCTCAGCGCAGGATTCCGATTAACGAATCAACGATATACGTCGGATGGATCGCGGTATTGGAAAGATCCGTATCCGGGCCCGGCAGCAGATACATGGTTTCAAGTCCTGCCGTTTGAGCAGAGGCAATCTCAGTATCGAGACGATCACTCACAAACAGCACATTCTTTGCGGCATAGCGGTAATGGCTGAGCGCAGCTTTTATCAGCATCGTACTGCTGTAGCCAAGGGACAGTGCTTTTTTTCCGCTCGCGCCTTCCAGCATTGCCGCAACCGCGCGGCAGCCGATTTCTGTTTCGTTTGCCCCGGCGGTCCAGGCATCATTCAGAACAATGATGCGGGCACCCTGCTGTAGCGCATGGAGCGCCTGATTGTATTCGGGAAGACCGGATTTCTTATCTGGTCCGATCAGGACCCAGTCATATGGTTCGCTGTCAGTCACAAACGGTTCCAGGGCAATCCGCTCCTTTACGGTACGGTTGGCAAGCACATAAATGCGGTTTTGTGCTTTATAGGTATGTTTCAGAATATCTACTGCCGCATCCAGACAGGTATAAAACAGTTCCGCTGAGAGTAATGGAAATCCCTGCTCATAGAGTTTCTCTGCCATACGGGTATTGGATCGGCTGCAGTCATCCGCGAGAATCAGAAATGGCCGTCCCTGTCTGACCAGCCGTTTGATGAGATCGACAGAACCAGGTACGGGTTCATCTTCTTTCACAATCGCATTCATGGAAAGGAAGGTAATATTTGTCATAAACCTATTTTATAATACGTGCTAAGATTATTCACATGGATAACCCCAAACTGCGAATTATCCGGCGCATTCTGATTGTCTTATGCATGATCTGTCTGTTGTCACTTGCGCTGTTATATGATGCCTACTATAAAGCTCCTTCCCGCTATCAGGTACGCTATGAGAATCTGGAATCTGTATTCATACCGGATCAGATGAATGACGTATCGATCCTTTTTTTCAGTGATCTGGATTATGGAACCTTCATGGATGAGGCACGGCTCACCAAACTGACCGATTCCATTAATGCGCTGAGTCCGGATGTGATTGTATTTGGCGGAGATCTCTTTGACCAGAATGCGACAGATACCGGACCGAATGCGGCATCCGCAATTATTCGCTGTCTGTCACAGCTGGAAGCCCCTTTGGGCAAGTATGCGGTATTAGGTGACTTTGATTACCGGACGCCAGAGCTGCGCCAGCAGGTTGAAGACATCCTGTTTCAGAGTGACTTTGAATTACTGCTCAATTCCAGTGTGCTGATCCGGAATCACGGAAGCGGTTCGGTTACGCTGACAGGTCTTGACTGCGGTCTCTATGGTTATCCGGATTCGGATGCGGCGTTTGCCAATGTCGGCCGTACCGTATACAACATCGTCATTGCCCATACACCGGATCAGTGTGAACTGCTGCCAAATGATCTGACCAACTATGTTCTTTGCGGGCACAGTCATGGCGGTCAGGCATACTGGGGATTCGGGGCGCTGTATACCCCATCGATGGCGGAGCGGTACTTCCGTGGAAAACATACGATTCAGAATACCTATACGCTCGATATTTCCAACGGGGTTGGAACAACGATAAAGGATGTACGCTTTCTGTCCAATGCGGAAATTGTACTGTACCGTCTGAAACATAAAGCAATGACGGATTAGGAGAACAACAGTCAATGAAAAAAGTAGAGGAAAAAAAGCAGGACAAGCGCAGGCGCTTACTTGACAGCGCCTATGACTGTTTCACGCGTCATGGGGTCAGCGGTACGACAATTGCCGAAATCTGCAAGCGCTCCGGTGTTGCCAAAGGTACCTTTTACCTGTACTTCCTGGATAAGGATGATATTGCGAGAGAGCTGAACCGCCGCATTACCTTTGAACTGATTCAGAGCGCCTATCTGCATATGATGCAAGACCATACGGATGACTTCGGTGCCAACCTGATCCGGATGGCAGATTATACAATCGACCGGTTTGAACAGGATACAACACTGATTCGCATCATCAAGCATGATTTTATCTGGCCGGTTCGGGAGGCAGACCTTTTCAGCAAAGAACACGCTTCATTGATTCCTGGCCTGCGGCAGATTCAGGAGTATTCTGAGAATCATGGCTTAGCGACTGCAGAAACGCTGGCAATCCTCTACTGCATTGTCGGCATGCTGGTATCGGTCTGTTATGATGCAATCATTGAAGGCAATCCAACTACGATGGATGAAATGCGTCCGATCGTTCATAAGATCATCCGCACCCAGATTCCTGTCTGAGAAACAGAACCGGCAGCGCATTCCTGCTGCGGTCAAGTTCATGCATGGACCCAGAAAAAAGGACTGACACACATCAGCCCTTTTCTTATGGTTTGAATCACTCCAATACCCGTATCAGCCGTTTGGCATAACGGGGACGCTCGGATGGAGCCACATTGGCAATCATTGTCAGCAGCTCATAGATTTTCAGCTTTTCATTGATGGTATAGCTGTCATCTGCGACGACTGCATTGACGATCAGGTTCAGACTGTCGAGAAACTCACTTTCCGTTTCCCGTTTGCCGTGTTCCATAACCTTTTCAAATGCCGGCGCAATGCCGTTGTTATGTTTTCGAAATAATCCCATCGTTCTGTTCCTCAAAGATAATCTTCTACAACCGGCGGATGAACAACTACTGTCTCCGCGTTCTGCAGTGCTTCCTGTATCATCGTATCATAGTCAAACCGGGATTCAAACGAAGCCGCCTTGGCATCGGTTGGCCGGGTAACCGGATTCTTTGGATCAAAGATCGTACAGCAGTCCTCGTACGGAAGAATGGATGTCTCATAGGTTCCGATCTTTCGTGCCAGGTCAATGATTTCCACTTTATCCATGCAGATCAATGGCCGCAAAACCGGAATGGAAATAACGGCATTGATGCAGGCAATGGATTCCAGCGTCTGGGAGGCAACCTGACCAAGGCTTTCTCCGGTCCCAAGCGCAAGGCATCCATTGTCTTTTGCGATCTGCTGGGCAAGACGAACCATCATCCGGCGCATCAGGGTTACCGCATACGGATCCCCTGCCGCTTTATAGATGGCAAGCTGAAGATCCGTGAAGTTCACCATGTGAACCCGCATTCTTCCCTGGTTGTATTCACTCATCATGGACGCCAGATCCAGTACTTTCTGTTTGGCGTTTTCACTGGTATACGGCGGACTGGCAAAATGAACCGCTTCAACATCAAGGCCGCGCTTCATCAGTTCATACGCCGCTACCGGAGAATCAATTCCGCCCGACAGCAGCAACAGAACTTTACCGTTAATGCCGGAGGGATAACCGCCTGCACCCGGAATCTTCTCACTCATCAGATAGGTATCCCCGGCATGAACTTCTACCCGTAGTTCCAGTTCCGGATTATGAACATCCACTTTCAGGTCACTGTGTTCCAGAATCGCACCTGCCACATGGCGGTTGATCGCATCCGATTTCATGGGGAAGGTTTTGTCATGCCGGCGTGTAATCATTTTGAATGTATGCATGCCAGAGGCTTTAGCCAGTTCCAGACAGCGGTTCGTGATGACATCAATATCGGAGTCTACCCGTTCGGTAAACGAAAAGGAAGAAATACCGAACACCTTCTCCAGTTTATGCTTTACCCCTTCCGGGTCTGCGCCATTCAGGCGGATGTAAAACCGGTCATAGGTTCTGCGGTATTCCAGCTGTTCGTACTCTTTGAGCATCGCCCGGATATTCCGATCGAGTTTTCGGATGAAATCCTTCCGGTTTTTACCCTTGGTTGTCAGTTCTCCATAACGGATCAATACGGTATCATATTCAGCCATACTGTTGGACCATCTCCTTTACTGCTTCAATAAATGCGTCAATCTCTGCTTCGGTCGTTTCCAGGGACAGCGATACCCGAATAGAACAGGATGCCCTTCGTTCACTGCAGCCCATTGCCAGCAGAACATAGCTTGGATTGTTGGAATTGCTTTCACAGGTACTGCGGGCACTTACCATGAAGCCTCTCCGGTTCAGTTCATTCTGCATGACTTCACTTGGAATCGCTTCATATGAGAAGTTCAGTACTTCCGGAATCGCATTATCCGGACTGTTGAATTCAATGCCTTCGATTTCACTGAGACCCTGCCGTAAACGCTGATTCAACTTTGCGGTATGAGCCGCGGTTTGGGCCTGTCGTTCCAGAGCCAGGCGCAGGGTTTTGGCAAAAACGATATCCGCAACCGCATTGGCAGTGCCGCCACGCAAGCCATACTCCTGTTCGCCGCCGGAGATCAGTGGTTCCATTGGCACATGCGTCTTTTTGACAAGAATGCCGCTTCCTTTAAGTCCATGCAGCTTATGGGCGCTGATCGACGCAAGGTCTACGTTGACCAAGGAAACAGGAATCTTTCCGATCGCCTGTGTCAGATCTGAATGGAAATAAGCATGGCTTTCCTTTTTGACGATCGATGCGATTTCTTCAATTGGATTTACGGCACCGGTCTCGTTGTTCACGCACATCACGCTGACAAGTGCAGTATCCGGCCGCAGTGCATTTCGTACTTCCTGGGCATCAACGGCCCCGTGTTCATTGAGTCTGAGCCAGGTAACATGACAGCCAAACAGTCGTTCCATCTGTTTTACGGCATTCAGAATGGAACTGTGTTCAATTGGTGTTGTGATAATATGCTTTTTCGTTGGGCAAGCCAGCAGTGTGCCTTTGACCGCCATACTGTTGGACTCACAGCTGCCGCCGGTAAAGATCAGTTCCGAGGGAGAAACACCTAAAAGCCCGGCAGCGGCGCTGCGGGCTTTTTCCATCATGCGATGCACTTCACTTCCCTCATCATAGAGGGATTCACTGTTTGCGTAATGATCCGCAAGAAGCGCAGTATAGGTTTTCAGCACTTCCGGATCGGGTTTTGTCGTACCGGCGTGATCCAGATAAACTCTACGCTTCACTGGAATTCTCCCGGATCATGTTCTCATAGTTTCCCGGATGAATCTTTTCAATGGTCGCAATGGCAATGGAGAGCGCCTGCGTATAGTCGCCATTCCGGAAACAGAGTTCACTGCGGGTCAGTTCACTGTCAATATCGGCATAAGTGCTGCGGTAGCGATTGCCGAAGACGATTGTGTTTTCGACCATCATGACCGTCGCGACAACGTTGTTTACGTTGTTATAGAGCCGATAGATAAAATCAATCGCTTCCTTGAGTGTGGAATTCAACACCTGAACATTCAGCGGTGCCGCATTGATCAGTGTGGTCAGACGGTTGATATAGGCATCTGCCCGTTTCATATCCGCATCATACTGCTTGGAAATGGACGGGAGTTTGTACTTGGCAATCTTGACCTGCATCTGATTCATGATGACCTGCAGTTTGACAAGCTGTTTCTTGGCACGTTCTTCCCCGCCAGCTGCACTGTCGATTTCAGCACGAATATCCCGCAGATTATCTGAAACCTCATTCAGATCCTGGTTCAGTTCCTTCATCTGCACAACAAGACCGGTCGGCGGGTTCTGGTTCTCCTGGTAGAGTGTGAATACCTTAGGCATCTTCTGGGCAAGGTTATGCAGGGAATCTCTCGCGGAAGAGATACGAGCATCCATGCCGTTGAGGCCAAAGCGCGTAGAGAGACGGGCATACTGTTCTGTAACATATGCCATACTCTTTTCGGCTTCGTTATAGATCGTTGTGGTCTCATTGGCCAGTGTGCGCATTTCATCAAACGCTTCTGATTCCCGATGAATGTTATCGCCAAGCTGGGTCAGACGTTCCTTGTAGTCATCCAGATTCTCACGGACTCCAGTGGAGTCACCTGCTTTGAGCTGTTCGAGATCGCTCTTAAGTCCATTGGTAATTAAAGACAGATTCTGTTCCACCTGCAGGTGCTTGAGGTATACGCCGCGTCCTTTTGCCTCGGTATAGTCATGATGAACAACTTCTGCCATCTTCGGCACAACACCGCGTGCATCTTCCAGCAGCTCCGGAATGGTCTGCAGCAGACGTTCAAACTGTGCAATCGACTTCTTGATATTCTCAAGCTCTTCATTGGCCGCTTCAAAATCAGAGGTATACATCCGTTCTTCAAAGTTGGAGAACATACCTTCTGTCTGAGATGTGATCTGTTCGATCGTTGACCAGGCATGATTCAGCTGAGCCCGATTCTGGTTTGCCTGTTCCTTCAGTTCACGGAAGTGATTCTTCAGTTCATTGACTTCCTGACGCTGAACATTTTCACGTTCCAGAATGGAGTCCAGTGCCTGATCGAGAGAAGCGACCTGCTTTTCCCCCAGACTGATGCTGGATTCGAGATCCTCAAGATCACCCTTTGCCTTTTTGACCTTGCCGGCAATGATCTCATCTTCGGTATCCGCTAGCAGTGTGCTGATCTGTTTCAGATTGGCTTCTGCTTTATCAAGGTCGTCCCGCAGCAAGGTTACCTTGTTCATCGCTTCCGGATCAACACGGGAAATCGCAACGGCTTTATTTAATTTAAAGGAAAGCGGAACGCTCTTGATGGTGTTGTACCGCACTTCCAGATCTTCCAGTTCCTTCCGTGCCTTGCCAGCCCGGATTTTGGAAACAATGAGAATAATCGTAATGATAATAGCCAGTAAAGCAATGCCGATTACCACTCTTATATCAGACAGATACTTAAGAACAATATCCATAATAAAATCACCTCAAAAAAAGATACACGACTATATTAGCACAAGAACACCGTAACGCGGGCAGTTTTGTTTGACTTTATGCAGGTCCTTCAATATAATATCCCTTGCGTCAAATGATGGCAGCATGCAGAGTTATGCGCAATGCGTTGTTAGCAGAAAACTGTTACCGAAGTACCTTAGCTGCAATAAGTGAAACGGTTCATAACAACACACCGCAGGAATGATCTGCACCTGTTGTTGTTTCGCCAAACGTGATTAGGAGGAACAATCAAACATGGCACGTTACACAGGTCCGGTATGGAAGAAGTCCAGACGTCTCAGCTTCTCCGTTCTTGAAACCGGCGAAGAACTCAAAAAGAGACAGTATGCGCCGGGTCAGCATGGCCCGACAAAGCGCGTCAAGCTCAGCGGTTACGGCACTCAGCTCCGCGAGAAGCAGCGCGTTCGCAACATGTATGGTGTAAATGAACGTCAGTTCTACAACACCTTCGAAAAAGCGCAGAAGATGGAAGGCATGGCAGGTTACAACTTCCTCGTACTGCTGGAAAGCAGACTTGACAACGTTGTATACCGTATGGGCTTTGCGCCGACACGTAAGGCAGCCCGTCAGCTGGTCAACCACGGTCACATTGAGCTCAATGGCAAGAAGTGCGACATCCCTTCCGCTCAGGTTAAACCTGGCAGCGTTGTGTCCATTCGTGAGAATGCCCGCAACATGAAGGTCATCGCTGAATCTCTGGATTCCAACTACGCAGCTCCGGCATTCGTCGATGTTGACAAGGAAGCCAAGAAAGGCACCTTCGTCCGCATTCCGGAACGCAGCGAACTGAATCAGGAAATCAACGAAGCACTGATCGTCGAATTCTACAACCGTTAATCTGGTGCAGACTGAAAACAGAACCCTGTTGCAGAAGGTTCTGTTTTTTTTACCAAAATTTGTATTATTGAGCCAAACGAATTAAAACAACAAACGGAAATCCATCACTCCGTCTTGATTGTCTTGCGCATCGCAATGATATCATTCATATCCGCGACTCCAACCGCAGCCTGTATGGCTTTATCATCGTAACCAAGCCTAATCATGCGGCGAATGGTCTCAATCTGATTACCTTTACGCCCTACTTGAATTCCTTCTGCCTTTCCTTCTTTTCTTCCCTCTGCTTTACCTTCTTCTCTTCCCTCTGCTTTACCTTCTGCCCTAGCTTCCTCTCTTGCTTCTTCAAGACGATCGCCAAATGTCATAGCCCATTGCCTCCAATCTTCATTTTCATTGTATCGTTTTAC
>JAFWJY010000127.1 GCA_017514525.1 Solobacterium sp.
AACCAGATCGTTATGCTGGGGGAATCACTGGTTTCCCGTTACTTTGAATACTTTGGAAAAGATTATCCGCTGCCGGAAGATGGATACCATGCGGAAGATGTAAAGAACATCGCGATTGAGATTGCCAAACAGGATGGCGATAAATGGCTGAATGCAGATCCGAAGGAACGTCTGGAGTACTTCATGAAGGAAGGAAAAACCAGAGAGCTGAAAAAGATCGATGAAGATCTGAAGCTCTACCGTGTACAGATTGAATCCTGGATGCACGAGACGCTGTTCTATGAAAATAACAGAGAACGGATCAATGCCTGCCTGAAGCGCATGGCTGATCTCAACCTCACATATGAAAAAGACGGTGCACTCTGGTTCCGCAGTACCGAATACGGCGATGATAAAGACCGGGTACTCAAGAAGAGTGATGGTACACTGTCATATCTGACACCGGATATTGCCAACCATGTATACAAAGTTGAACGCGGTTATCCGACCCTGATTGATTTATGGGGCGCAGATCATCACAGTTATGTCACCCGTATGAAGGCGGCATTAAGAGCGCTCGGTTATCCGGAGGATACACTGACAGTTGATCTGATCCAGATGGTTCGTATGGTGGAAGACGGCAAGGAAGTCAAAATGTCCAAGCGCACCGGAAATGCGATCACAATCCGGGAACTGTGTGAAGATGTCGGTATTGATGCGGCAAGATGGTTCTTCGTTTCCAAGGATGTGGCTACCCACATGGATTTCGATATGAAGCTTGCCCGTACCCAAAGCAATGACAACCCGGTCTACTACTGTCAGTATGCCTACAGCCGTATGCACTCCATTCTGGAAAAAGCATCCGGTTATCCGGAAGCGGAAACACTGGATCGCTTAACGGATGAGAAAGAACTGCTCATCCTGAAGATGCTGAGTGATTTCCCGAATCACGTGGCAGAAGCTGCACGCATGCGCAAACCGAATAAGATTGCAGATTACATTCTCTCTCTGGTCAAGGTCTACCACAGCTACTACAACAGCTGCCGTGTCATCAACGCGGAAGATCCACAGCTGACAGCACAGCGCCTGGCACTGGTAAAGGCAACCAGCATCACATTAAAAAATGCGCTGAATCTCATCGGCGTCAGCGCACCTGAAAGTATGTAATGACGAAGCGGCATAACATAGGTTGTGTCGCTTTTTTGATAGCAGTTTTTCAAAAAACGTGACGGTGTGTATCAATCGCTTATTTCGCGAATATCCTGGAATTAACAGAAAGAAGCTTTAATGAGACAGGCACCACGCCTCTGCAGCGGCTGTTGTATCACGCAGTACTTTTATGACTTCCACCGGATAGTTTCCGGCAGCGGTTTCGTTGGTGACCATGACCGCTGATGCGCCATCCGTCACTGCATTGAAGATATCAGATACTTCGGCACGCGTTGGCACCGGGCTGCTGATCATGCTTGTTAACATCTGCGTGACAACCAGGAATGGAACGTTCTGCTTTTTGCAGGCGGAGGCAATATCTTTCTGAACGCCCGGCAGTTCTGCAAGCGGTATATCATTGCCAAGATCACCTCGGGCAATAACGACCATATCGGAATGCGGGATGATCCGGTCCAGATTGGAAAGACCGATACGGTTTTCAATCTTGGAGAAGATGCGGATATCCGGCGCATTGTTTTTTAGCAACTCTTCCTTTACAGCCTTGAGATCAAAATCATCTCTGACAAACGGCTGCATCACGGCGCTGACTCCAAATGATCTGGCAAGGGCCAGGTTTTCTTTGTCTGCGTCGGTTAATGCCGGCATAGGAACATCCTTATTGACGATCTTGATGCTCTTGCGGGAAAGCAGTGTGCCTCCGCGCAGCACTGTAAAAGTGTTTGTCTGATAATCAAGTTCCAGTTTTCCGTCATCGAGCAGCACATGGTCGCTGGATTCCAGTACTTCCGCAACCTGCGCGGGCAGGGGAATCGCGCTTGCTGGAATGATGGAATGATCTGCTAATGTCAGCGCTTGATTCAAAGCACCAATGCGCAGTTCCGGCCCCTGCAGATCGATCAGAAGTTCCGGTTTCACACCAGCCGTGTTGGCTGCCTGCTGAAATTCATGAATCATCGCTTCACTTTCCGCGAGACCGGAATGCGAAAGATTCAGGCGCATGCCGGTCATGCCTTCCTGAAACATGTGTATTAATGTGTCCTGATCCCGACAGGCGGGACCGAGTGTTCCAAACAGTTCAATCATATGTCCATGATAGCAGAAGAAAAGGAATCCCGTTCGGGATTCCCTTAACTGAAATAGACGTATGGATCTTCCATCGGAGGATAGAACTGACAGCGCTTGGCATAGAGGACAACGGTCTTTCCGCCGTTTTCCATATCCACTGGTTTCAGTTCACCTTCCACTTCGATCCAGTCACCGATTTTCATCTGGCTGATAT
>JAFWJY010000128.1 GCA_017514525.1 Solobacterium sp.
CAAAGACCAAATTCTCCGCAACAGAAGCGGGACAGGCCTTTGAGTACATGGCAATGGCTGGCTGGAAGACCGGCGATATGCTGGACGGCATTGAAGGTATCATGAACCTTGCGGCGGCGTCTGGCGAAGACCTCGCCACGACTTCTGATATCGTTACGGATGCCCTTACCGCATTCGGGATGAGCGCAGAGGATTCCGGTCATTTCGCTGATGTACTTGCGGCGGCTTCCAGCAATGCGAATACGAATGTATCCATGCTGGGTGAATCATTTAAATACGCTGCGCCGGTTGCTGGAGCGCTGGGTATCTCTGCGGAAGACACATCACTCGCACTTGGCCTCATGGCAAATGCCGGAATCAAGGCAACACAATCCGGCACAGCGCTGAGAACTGGTTTGACAAATCTTGCAAAGCCAAGCAAGGACATGCAGACGTACATGGACAAGTACAGCATTGCCCTTGTAAAGAATGCGGACGGGTCCATCAACCTGCGGGATACGATGGTTTCTCTCCGTGAGAAGATGGGCGCTCTTTCAGAAACAGAACAGGCCGCTGCCGCATCTGCGATATTCGGAAAGAACTCCATGGCCGGATGGCTTGCAATCATCAATTCCTCCGATCAGGATTTCGAGAAGCTGACTTCCGCCATTGATAACTGTGACGGATCTGCCGCAAGGATGGCAGAAACCATGCAGGATAATCTGGCCGGGCAGATCACCATTCTGAAGTCCTCTCTGCAGGAACTTATGATCCAGATCGGTGATGCGCTGATGCCTACAATACGTAGTATTGTAGGGCGTATTCAGGACTTCGTCTTAAAGCTACAGCAATTGGATGACGGGACAAGGAATACCATCCTGCGTCTTGCGGCTTTTGCGGCGGCAATCGGTCCGGTGCTTCTGGTGGTTGGGAAACTGACTGCCGGAGTCGGAAAAGGGATGAAGGCGATCTCTTCCATGGGAAAAAGCATCCTGACATTTGTAAATGAGGCAAAACTCGGTGTAGGAGCAGGCGGTAAGCTCGCGGCTGCTATTGGTGGTATTACCGCTCCGGTAGCTGCCGTCATTGCAGTGGTCGCTGTGCTGACTGCCGCCTTTGTTCATTTATGGAACACCAATGAAGAATTCCGGAATAAGGTCACAGCGGTATGGGACAGCGTTAAGGCGAAGTTCTCAGAAGCCGCAGGCAAGATCACTGATGCAATCAATTCTCTTGGTTTCAATTTCAGCGATCTTGGTGAAGCGATCAAGTCTGCCTGGGACTGGTTCTGCAATGCCCTTGAACCGATTGTAACTGCAATTGTTCTGGGGATTGGCCGTGTGCTGGAATCCTTGATCGATACAGTAACAGGAATCGTTCAGATCATTGCCGGAATATCCGGGAGCTGGCAGATGAGATTGAGTACCGCATAAACAATAACGTCATGAGAAGGAGAGCGGCCTATGGAACATGAGTTCATCTATAACGGTATGAACAGCCGGGACTATGGGCTGCGGATATCCGGAGAAGACACATGGGCACGCCCACAGCCGGATATAAAGCGAATCGAGGTGCCGGGAAGAAACGGTGATCTCGTTCAGCTTGGCAACCGGTATAAGAATCTTGATATCACGTATCATTGCGGCATTGTTCACGATCTGAAGACCAACTTCGATGCGTTCAATGCCGCTTTGCTTTCTTCTCCCGGATACCACCGGCTGGAGGACAGCTATCATCCGGAGTATTTCCGAATGGCTGTGTTTGAGTCAGCACTTGACCCGGACGTGAAGCAGCGGGGAGTGCATGGTGAGGTGGATATCAAATTCAACTGCAAACCGCAGCTGTTTCTAAAATCCGGACTGGGTGAACAGCGGATAGAGAACAATGGGGTTATATACAACCCGACACCGTATAACGCTTCTCCGATTCTGCGCTTCGGATTTCAGAGGTCCTGGGAGGGTGGCAGTATTACGATCAACGGCAGAACGCTTTCCTGCACAGATCCCGGCACGGTATCAGATTTCATCATCGATTGTGAGCGGCAGGATATCTATGAAAAAGCCAGCCGAACCAACCGGAACAATCTCTTCACACTGAGCGATGGGGAGTTCTTTGAGCTGAAGCCGGGAAGGAATACGATCTATTTCACAGGCGTATCTACGGCGATATACATCATTCCCAACTGGTGGACCGTGTAGGAAGGAGAAGTCATGAAGCCAATACTATTTGCGGAAGGCAGTACCGATTTCTCCACAAACGGGATCGGACGGCTTTCTGATGCAATTTCCTGCAAGGTAACAGAAGAGCGCAATGGGGGATATGAGCTCCATATGGAATACCCGATTGATGGTCAGCTGATGGGCGATATCCGATACAGCAGAATCATTGTGGCAAAACCGGCAGATAACAAAAGTGCTCAGCCATTCCGGATTTACCGGATTTCAAAACCGCTGTCTGGCGTGGTGGAGATTGATGCGGAACACATCAGCTACCAAATGGCACATATTCCCATTATGCCGTTTAACGTTGTGGGTCTTACAAATGCAATGACAGCGGTGGGAACTTATGCGGCAGAGACAAATCCATTCACCTTTTCCAGAGAAGGGGCGTTCGGGCAAGTAATCGGTAATTCCTTCAAAGTAGAAGCACCGGATAATCTGCGTTCACTGCTTTTCGGAAAGGCCGGATCTTTCATCGATGTGTATGGCGGTGAATGGGAATTTGACGGATTTAACGCCATCCTGCATAAAGATCGCGGTGCAGACAATGGGGTAACGATCCGTTACGGCAAGAACCTCACAGACCTGAAACAGGAAGAGAATATCGAGAGCACCTATACCGGAATCTGCCCGTACTGGAAAGGACAGGAAAATGGCAGTGATGTGGTTGTTTCTCTTCCTGAAAAAGTGCTTCACACCAATCAGGCCCAGAACTACCCATACCAAAGAACCAAAATCGTAGACATGACGTCTTCCTTTCAGACCAAGCCAACTGTTGAACAGCTGCGACAGAAAGGACAGGAATACATACAGAATAACGATGTCGGATCACCAACAGTTAGTCTGGACGTATCTTTCGTGGCACTGCATCAGACGCAGGAATACGCTGATCTAACCCGTATCGAGCATATCAACCTCTGCGATACCGTGAAGGTTGTCTTTCCGGCGCTGAATGTCAGCACCAAGGCAAAGGTGGTCAAAACCGTCTGGAACGTACTGCTGGACCGATATGATTCCATTACGATCGGCGCAGTCCAGGGACGGCTTTCCGCTACGCTTCAGGCATCGCAGGAAAAAGCCGTTGAACAGGCAGTAGCGCAGTCCGCCCAAGCCGCAAGTACCGAATACGCATCCAAGGCTGAACTGCAGTCCGTTGCCCACGCCACAGCGCGGATAGACACCCGCATGTATGAGGTTGAGGATTTCATTGATGCGATGAGCGGCACCAACGGCGGTTATATTTTCCTCACGATTGATGATAACGAACAGACCGATGAACTGATCGTGACAGTGGACAGTCCGGTATTTGCGACGGCACAGAAGATGTTCCGGTTCAATGAAAGCGGGCTCTGCTATACAACAGGTGGTTACGAGCACGGAACCTGGACCACCATCATTGATAATACCGGAAAGGTAAATACCTCCGCATTATCTGGAATCATCAGTGATGCCGCATCAAAAAACAGCTGGAACCTTACAACCGGAGCGATGGCGCTGGCCAGTGATGTGACCTTCGGAGGAAAAAGTATCGCCACGATTGTCGGAGAACTCATGCCTGATGTGTCCGGGTCTTTAAGAACAGCACTGAATACATACGATACAAATCTGAATCAGACTGCTGTGCTGAATAAGCTGAAAGCCGGAACAGATCCTTCGAATAATACAGCCCGTACCGATAACGGGTTCTATCTTGGAAGTGACGGATATCTGCATATGTTGCCAGAGAGGGTGATCACCGGAGGCGCAAACATCAGTTCCGTGTATCTTCCTACAACAATCGTAAACGGAGAAGTGACAAGTTCTGTTCAGGTGCAGATTGTGAATGGAATCATCTATCCGGCGTCTTCCAGCTGATAAGGAGGTTTTATGGCATACAATACAATGCTTATCTATGCAATAAAACTGGATCAGGAAACAGGCGGTGTCATGCCGGAAGTTCACCTGAAGCAGGGAATGACCTCGATGCGCATCCGCCTGCAGATTAATCCAAAAGATCATCTGATCGATGCATATAACAAGGCGGTAGTATTCCGGGCAGTTTTACCGGACGGTACCGACTTTTTCACGACAGGTTCAACAAGCCTGGTAGATACAGAACTGACCGCGACACTGTTCAATCAGGATGTTGAGAGGATGACAAGGGCAGTCGGCAAGTTCCGGTGCACCCTGACGATTCTGGATTCTGCCCAGCAGGCAACCCGGCAAAACTATATGAATCGCAACTTTCTGACCGTACTGCCGTTTACGGTCATTGTTCATGAATCAGCTTACAAGGAGGATTAAA
>JAFWJY010000129.1 GCA_017514525.1 Solobacterium sp.
ATTGTCGATGTCAGCGACTTGAAAGATGCCGCGTTTGAACCGCTCCCCGTTGATCATTTCAGCGGCAGAATCCGCGCCTTTCTTAAAATTCAGGATGGCTGCAATCAGTTCTGCAGCTATTGCGTTATTCCCTACGCAAGGGGACATGAGCGTTCCATGGATCCTGCCATGGTCGTTGAAGAAGCGAAAAAGATCAGTGCTTCCCATAAGGAAATCGTTCTGACCGGCATTCATACAGGCCGTTATGGCAGAGAGTATGGAATCACGCTGACAGATCTCTTAAAGCGTATTCTCACAGAAGTACCTGCATTAGAACGCTTGCGCATCTCCTCCATTGAGGTGACTGAACTGGATGAGGCATTTCTGGATCTGTTTGAATCGGAACCGCGGATTGCCCGTCATCTCCACATTCCATTGCAGGCGGGAAGCGATGAAGTGCTCCGACGCATGAAGCGACCTTATACAACCGAAGACTACTATAATAAGGTATGTGAGATCCGCAGCCGGGTACCGGATGTTTCCATCTCGGCAGACCTTATGACCGGATTTCCATCTGAAACAGATGAGCTGTTTGCGTCATCACTTGAATTTATCAGACAGTGCAAACTGTCGTTCCTGCATGTATTTCCATTCATTGTACGCAATGGAACCGCTGCGGCAGGGATGAAGGATCAGATTGACGTCGCCGTGCGTAAGGAACGCGCACGCACCTGCATCGCACTGTCGGATGAACTGTATGATGCATATAAGGATTCCATGATTCATAAGCCGGTGGAAGTGCTTCTTGAAACAGAAACAACCGGGCATACGAGCGAATACCTGGAGGTAACGATGGCGCAGCCAGGCATTCCTGGAACCATCATCCCGGCGGTGATTGAGAAACGGGTAGGACATGATCTTTTTGCCCAAGGAAAGGAACAGTATGAAACTGAGTGAATTATTTGATCAGGTTGAAGATATTGAAATCAAAAGTCTCATGAACGACAGCCGCAAGAAACGGCCGAATTCAATTTTCTTCTGTGAAAAGGGAATGATGAATGACGGACATCGTTTCATTGATCAGGCAATTGACAACGGCGCTAAAGTCATTGTGCATTCTGAGCCGCTGGCAAATACCCGGGAAGGTATTACCTATATCAAGGTAAAGAACGTCAACCAAGTATACAACCGTGTTGCGGACGCCTTTTATGGCCATCCCAGCCACACATTGAAGATGTATGGCGTGACCGGTACGAATGGAAAAAGTACGATCGCCTGTATCATCCGTGACGTGCTGAATCACTTCAAGCCGACAGGATACATCGGTACGATTGCCATTGAGTATGGTAACGTCAAACTTCCGCCGTTATTAACAACACCGGATATCGATGACCTGCACGGCATCCTGCGGGATATGGTTGATGCGGGCATTGAAGCCTGTGCCCTGGAAGCTTCTTCCATCGGCATTGAGCAGGGACGTGTTGATGCAATCGATTTTGACGCAGCTATCTTTACCAACCTGACGCATGACCACCTGGATTATCACGGCACCATGGAAAACTACTTTCAGGCCAAGAAGAAGCTGTTTGACAACCTGAAGGAGTCAGCGGTAGCGATCACAAATGTTGATGATCCATTTGGCATGAAGATTGTGGAAGACTGCCCGTGCAAGGTCATAACCTACGGTATTGATCATGATGCGGATTATCGGATCACAAATTATGCGCTGCGCAGCGACCGCACCATTTTCACCCTCCACTGCAATGGCATGGAGTACGAGATCGTAACCAATCTCGTTGCACGCTTCAACTTGTATAACCTGCTTGCGGCAATTGCGGCCCTGAATGCGACCGGCGTTTCCATTACGATGATGCTGCCAATGCTGAATCAGATCACGCAGGTTGAAGGCCGCGTTCAGCGAATTGACTGCGGACAGCCGTTTAATGTGATCGTCGACTTTGCACATACTCCGGATGGCATTGAAAAACTCTGTCAGTATGCAAGTGCCATTACGAAAAAAGGCAATCGCATTATTGCAATCACCGGATCTGCCGGACAGCGTGATACAGCCAAGCGCCCTCGCTTTGGCGAGATCCTGGACAAGTATGCAGATATGATCATCCTCACCGAAGATGATCCGCGTGATGAAAAACCGGCAGATATCGCACAGGAAATTGCCCGTGGCATCAAGAAAAAAACCTATATCCTGATTGAAGATCGCTACAATGCGATCCGCCAGGCAGTGGAGATCTGTTCCGAAGGGGATACGATTATCATCATGGGAAAAGGGGATGAACGGTTCATGTACCGGGAATTTGGCCGCGAGCCATACGAAGGCGATGACGCGATTGCGAAGGAAGTAATCCAGCGCTATTACTTTGGAGAAGGCACGAACGATGAAAACAAGTAAATATATTGACCATACGCTCTTAAAACCGGATGCGACCAGTGCCGACATCAGCCGGCTCTGTGAAGAAGCCATAGTTGGGGATTTTGCAAGTGTATGTGTCAATCCATGTCATATCGCACAGGCAAAACAGCTTCTGGAAGGAAGCGGGGTCAAAGTCTGCTGCGTGATCGGCTTTCCATTAGGGGCTATGACTACGGAGTCCAAGGTATTTGAGGCATCCAACGCGATTGCGCTGGGTGCGGATGAAGTCGATATGGTACTAAATATCGGCTGGATAAAGGAAGGTAAGACAGACCAGGTAACGGCAGAAATCCATGCGGTTAAAGAGGCTGTTGGAGATCATATTCTGAAAGTGATTCTTGAAACCTGTCTTCTGAATGAGGAAGAGATTGTTACAGCCTGCCAGTGTGCAAAAAAGGCTGGTGCAGACTTTGTCAAAACTTCGACCGGCTTTTCCAAAGCAGGCGCTACCGTTGAAGCAGTTAAGCTGATGCGTGCGACGGTCGGGGATGCGATGGGCGTAAAAGCCAGTGGTGGAATCCGGACGCCGGAGGACTTTCAGGCAATGATCGATGCCGGGGCCAGCCGGATCGGAACCAGCAGCGGAGCAGCACTGCTGAAGAAGTGAAAAATACATTGAAAAACCAGTGTGTTTTTGGTAATATCGTTTGTGCAAACTCAGAAAGGGGGGATATGAATGCCGAGAGTAGTAGTCAAAGAAAATGAAAATCTTGATGATGCACTGCGCCGTTTCAAGCGTCAGGTCTCCCGCAGCGGAACGCTGGCTGAGGCACGCAAGAGAGAGTATTACGTAAAGCCGGGCGTAAAGCGCAAGCTGAAGAGCGAAGCTGCACGTAAAGCAAGACGTCGTGGTAAATAATACCGACACCAATCAGAAGGGCTGTAAAGCTCTTCTTTTATTTGAAGGAATAGCACGGATTCACTACAATAGAGTTTGGAAAGTTAACAAGGGGGAGTTTCATTGGATACCACTAGAACAATCACGTTTGAAGATATGACCGGCTTACAGGCTATGAGCATGACCGGTACGGAAGACAAGAATCTGCGTGTCATTGAAGAGTGCTTCGGCAAAACGATTACCTTCCGTGACAACACCTTTACAATTCTCGACTGCAACGATAATACGTATCAGCAGATCAACGATGTACTGACCGCGTTGTTTGAAGTCGCAAAGAAGAATCAGGTTGTCTCGGAAGCAGATGCGATCTATGCCTGCCGTCTTGTCACGAAGAATGAGCGTGTCCGTTTTACAGATTACGGACAGGCAGTCATCGGCCGCACGCTCACTGGTAAAGCCGTAGCGCCCAAAACACATGGCCAGTACGAATTTGTAAAGGCGATGGATGCCAGTTCAATTGTCTTTGCGATCGGTCCAGCCGGAACCGGAAAGACCTTCCTGGCTGTGATCAAAGCCGTTTCCGAGCTGAAAAAGGGCAATGTGCGCCGCATCGTTCTGACGCGTCCTGCCGTAGAAGCGGGTGAGAATCTGGGCTTTCTACCAGGGGATATGAAGGAAAAAGTCGATCCGTATCTGACGCCGTTATATGATGCCCTGCATGATATGCTCGGTGTTGAAAAGACCGAATCCCTGATTGAAAAGGGGACGATTGAAATCGCACCGCTTGCCTATATGCGCGGCCGTACACTGGATGACAGCTTTGTCATTCTCGATGAGGCACAGAACACCACCGGAGCGCAGATGAAGATGTTCTTAACACGTCTTGGATTTCATTCCCGCATGGTGATCACCGGCGATATTACGCAGCTGGATCTTAAAAAAGGTGAAGAAAGCGGACTGACGCAGGCCTCTAATCTGCTGGGTGGAATTGACGAGATCTCGATTATTCATCTGTCCAGTGATGATGTTGTCCGCCATCCGCTTGTTCAGAAGATTGTCGAGCGCTACAGCCAATCAAACGCATGAAAAAAGCAGACTACTCTGCTTTTTCTTTGACCCAGTTCTGTAAACAGGATTCCAGTTCAGTCTCAGAAGCAGTAAGGAATCCCTGAATCATGGCCGGCTTCCCGCCGCCCTGACCATGGAACGTTTCATTCAGCAGTTTGCTTAATGGCTTAAGGTCAGCAGCACTGCTGACGATTACATACTGATAGCCAGTTGCGTTTGCCGTAAAACCAGCCGCAATACCAGCCTGTTTTTCTTCGAGCACACGGTTCAAAAACTTCCGCAGTTCCTGCGTATCAATTCCTTCGGTATAAACGGTATAGAGGGGCGTTCCTTCCGGAATCGCTGTCAGTTTTTCTTCCAGCTGGCGCAGGATAATGCCGCGCAGCCGGTAGCTGCTGTCAAGCATTTCCTTCTGCATGCGCTCTACGGCGTCAGCGGTTTCAAACACCTTGGCAGACAGCCGGTGGCTGATCGCGAGATTCTGATCCGTGACGGCCTGCACATAGGCCAGGGCACGGCTGCCGCAAACGATCTCACAGCGTGTACCGTCTTTGCGGTTGGCTGTGCTCAATACTTTAATAAGACCGATTTCGCCAGTATAACGTACATGCGTGCCGCAGCAGGCGCACACATCTCCATCTTTGATGGAAATGATCCGAACCATTCCTTCCAGTTCCTTTTTCGAACGATAGTCCATCGCAGCCAGCTCATCCTGGTCCGGATACAGCACCTCAACCGGCTCATTGCGCCAGATCAGCTGGTTCGCTTTTGTCTCAACCGTTTTCAGATCATCCCAGGTGAGGGGCCCGCTGAAGTCCAGCGTGATGGTTTCCTCTCCTAAATGAAACCCGATATTGTCATAGCCAAAAAGGGAATGCACGATACCGGAGAAGATATGTTCTCCGGTATGCTGCTGCATCAGATCGAACCTGCGCTCCCAGTCAATTTTGCCATGTACCATTTCCCCGAGTGCGAATGGCTCCGTGCACAGGTGTACGATTGCGCCGTTTTTGCGATGAGTATCGATGACTGCCGTCTGATTCAGAAACCCATGATCACCTGGCTGACCTCCGCCTTCCGGATAAAATGCGGTTTCCTTCAGCTGTACTTCATATCCGTTTTTTGTTGTTTCACAGGCAACCACAATCGAATCAAAGTCTGTCCGATAAGCGTCCTGATAATAGAGTTCATTTTTTACGTCCATAATACGTTTATTATAAGCCACAATATTTGGATGTTATAATTTACACGACTATGTACATTACAGTATTGAACAGAACCAATCAGGATGTTTCATCCTTTGAGCCCCTGTTTCATAAAATCGCAGGGGCATGTGAAAAGCGACTGAAGCTTCCGAAGGACCATACGCTTTCGGTCACATTTGTGCGTTCACGCGCGATTCACATCATCAACCGGGATTATCGGGGCATCGACCGTCCGACTGATGTGATTACGTTTGCGGCACTGGATGATCGAAGCGGCTTTGAAACAGAAGAAGAACTGCTTGATCTGGGTGATCTTTTCATCAATATTGATTACGCAGGAAAACAGGCACGCGCTTACGGTCATTCTTATGAACGGGAGATCGCATTCCTGTTCACGCACGGGCTGCTTCATACGCTTGGTTATGACCATATGAATGAAGCAGATGAAAAAAAGATGTTTGCGCTGCAGGATGAGATCCTGGATCCAATTATCCGGAGGGAAACATGCTGAAGAAAAAGTTTAAGCCGGCCGTGAACGGTCTTCTGGATGGCTTTGGTCATCGCAGTATTGTGACTCAGTATGTGCTTGGCACAATGGCAGTCATAGCCGGATTCATTCTGCGCCTGACCTATCAGGAATGGCTTGCGGTGATTATATGCATTGGTCTTGTCATTGTGACGGAATATCTCAATACCGCAATTGAATTCACCTGCGATTTTCTGACGACGGAGCGGGATGAACAGATCAAGGTAATCAAGGATATTGCGGCAGGGGCAGTACTTGTCGCCTCGCTGACAGCGCTTGTTACCGCTATTGTAATCCTGTTCCATCACATCTAGGAGTTTTTTATGACAAAAGACGAACTGATTCAGGAAGCCTTCAAGGCAATGAAACATACATATTCTCCATATTCTCATTTTCCGGTCGGTGCGGCTGTACTGACATCGGATGGAGAAGTGACCTATGGCGCCAATATCGAAAATGCCAGTTATCCTGCCGGAATCTGCGGAGAACGCGCGGCATTGTTTGCGGCGTATTCCAAAGGCTATACCAGAGATGATATTGTTGCGCTGGCTATTGTATCCAACGGCAAACGCATCGCTGCACCATGCGGTGTCTGCCGGCAGGTGCTCTATGAGCTGCTAAACAGCGATACACCGATCTATCTTGCGACGCCAGACGAGCAGAAAACAGTAACCATGCAGGAAATTCTGCCTATGGCATTTGGACCGGAGGATCTGGCGGAATGAAGTTTGGATTTGTAGCGCTGGCAGGACGGCCGAATGCTGGGAAAAGCACGCTGATTAATGGTCTTGTCAACGAGAAAATTGCGATTGTTTCACCAAAGCCCCAGACTACGCGCAGTGAGATCCGCGGCATTGTAAATACAGAAGACGCACAGATCGTATTTACCGATACGCCTGGCATTCATAAAGCGCGGCATCGTCTCGAAACCCGTATGAACAAGGAAGCTGCCAATGTCATTCAGGGAGTGGATGTGATCTATCTTGTGACAGACGGCACGAAGGCATTCGGTACTGGCGATGAATTTGTCCTGAATATGGTAAAGCAGGCGGGTGTGCCGGTCTTTCTGATTTTCAACAAGATCGACTGCCTGCGCAAGGAACAGGTACTGAACCATCTTTCTTCCTGGCAGGAGCGCTATGCGTTTGCGGAATTTTTTCCTGTCTCAGCACTGAAGGCTGACAGTTTTGATGATCTGCTGAATACGACCATTGCCTATCTTCCGGAAGGAGAGGCAATGTATCCGCGGGAGATTGTCAGCGACAATCCGGAGAACTTCCGGCTGGCAGAGATCATTCGGGAGAAGATTCTGTACTGTACGGAAGAAGAAGTGCCGCATGCGACCGCAGTTATCATTGAACGCAAGGAATACGTCAAGGACGGCTGTGAGATACAGGCGATGATACTCGTGGAAAAGCCTGGCCAGAAGGCTATCGTGATTGGCAAGCAGGGTTCCATGCTGAAGAAGATCGGAATTGCGGCCCGCAAGGATATTGAACAGTTTTTAGGTTGTCATGTGCGGCTCAGCCTGTTTGTGCGGGTTGAGAAGGAATGGCGTGATATCGACAGCCGGATCACGCAGTACGGATACGGGCACGTTGATGAATGACAAGACGGTTGGACTGATCCTGAAGGAACAGGATTATCGGGAAAGCTCCGTTATCCTGACAGTATTAACGAAAGAATATGGAAAAATCTCTCTGGTTGCGCAGTCTGCCCGCAAGATGACCTCCAAGAACCGCGGGTCCATTCTGCCTTATACCAAAGGAGAGTTTTTCTTTGACTTCAAAGAAACCCGGACGATGTTTCGGCTGAAAACTGCTCATACCATAGAGATGTACCGCTATCTTCATGAAGATCTCAATGCGTCGCTTGCGATAGCGGTCATTGCGGAGGTAATGGATGCCTTTCTGCTGGAGAGCGCGGACTTTGAACTGTCATCTCATTTCTATGAGCTCTTTGAGGAAGCCTGTACTGCCCTGAACGAACGCCATCGTGCGGATATCGTGCTTGCGGTGACGCTGGCGGATCTTCTGGATGTGCAGGGAATCGGGCCGGATGTGGATGAGTGCGTATTATGCGGCAATACCAATGTCGCAGCGATTTCGGTACGGGACGGCGGATTTCTGTGTGCAGACTGTGCGGCAGGCCATGGCGTATCCTTGAATGATCTCTCATCGCTGCGTGCCTTCCGTCTGATCAACAAGGCAAAGCTTGCGCATTGTTCCATTCTGGAAGAACACATGGACTCCGCCATGGAAACGTGCACGCTGCTGGTGGAATTCCTTCGCCAGCATGCAGGACTCAGTGTCAGAAGCTTTCCGTTATTCCAGCAGATGTTTCAGGTCTGAAGACAATATGGCAGGGAAACCTGCTTTTTGTTTGCTTGTGACGGATCAGACAAGCGAATGCGTTTGATCTGCTGTAAAACCACGCCGAACCCAACCCGTAAAATTACCCTGCAAAACCCGATAATTATGCTGTTTGGCACATTGAACCGCCCATGGAAAAGTGCTATACTACCAATGCTTTTAGCGCATGGGTAAGGGGGCATTGTCTTTTTTATGGAAAAAACATTCGACAAAATTGTATCACATGCCAAGAATACCGGCTTTGTTTTTCAGGGCTCGGAAATTTACGGCGGGTTGAGCAATACCTGGGACTTCGGCCCGTACGGAGTCCTTTTAAAAGACCATATCAAGCGGGCATGGCAGAAAAAATTCATTCAGGAAGACCCGAATAATGTAGAAATCCAGGCAGCGATTCTGATGAACCCGAAAGTCTGGGAAGCGTCCGGTCACCTGAAGGGATTCTCTGATCCGTTAATGGACTGCCGCAACTGTAAAACACGTCATCGTGCAGATCAGCTGATTGAGCGCGCTACGGAAGGCAAGGTCACCTGTGAAGGCTGGTCCAACGAGCAGATGGAACAGTATATCAAGGACAACAACATCTGCTGTCCGGATTGCGGAAGTCATGACTTTACGCCGATTCGCCAGTTTAACCTGATGTTCAAGACATTCCAGGGAACGACGGAAGATGGCAAATCAACGATTTACCTTCGTCCGGAAACAGCACAGGGCATGTTTGTGGATTTCAAGAACGTGACCCGTGCATACCGTAAAAAGCTGCCGTTTGGCATCGGACAGATTGGCAAGAGCTTCCGCAATGAGATCACGCCTGGAAACTTCATTTTCCGCACCCGTGAGTTTGAACAGATGGAAATGGAATTCTTCTGCAAACCCGGTACGGATGATGAATGGTTCCCATACTGGCGCAAGTTCTGTATGGACTGGATTCTGTCCCTTGGCGGAAATCCGGATAACCTGCGCTTCCGTGATCATACACCGGAGGAACTCAGCTTCTATTCCAAAGGAACTACCGACATCGAATACAAGTTCCCATGGGGCTGGGGAGAACTGTGGGGTATCGCAGATCGTACGGATTATGACCTGACCCAGCATCAGAATACGTCTGGAAAGGATATGAGCTATCTGGATCCGGTTACCAACGAGAAGTACATTCCGTACGTTGTTGAACCGGCTGTCGGTGTCGAGCGTCTGTTCTTTATGTTCTTTACCGATGCCTATGATGAAGAGACACTGACCAAGGAAGATGGCACGACAGATACGAGAATCGTCATGCATTTCTCACCGGTATTAGCACCGGTGAAGGCTGCGGTATTGCCGTTAGTCAAAAAGCGTCATGCGGAAAAGGCGCTGGAGCTGAAGAAGGAATTCAGCTATGACTTTGAAACTGAATACGACGAAAGCGGTTCGATTGGAAAACGCTATCGCCGTATGGATGAAGTCGGAACACCGTATTGCATTACGGTAGACGATGAGACATTGGAAAACGGTACGGTGACCATCCGTTATCGTGATTCCATGAAACAGGAGAGAATGACAACAGAAGAAGTAAGAGCTCTGATTACCAAAGCGATTCGCTTCTGATCAAACGCACATGGCAAGAATACCCGAAGAAGAAGTTGCGGAAGTCCGCCGCAGAGCGGACATCGCAGATATCATCGGCAGGTACCTGACGGTACAGAAACGAGGCAGAGAGTATCGCGCTGTCTGTCCGTTTCATGATGACCATGATCCATCGCTTCATATCAATCCGGACATGCAGATATATAAATGCTTTGTCTGCGGCGCCGGCGGCAACATGTTCACCTTCGTACAGAACTACGAGAATGTTTCTTTCCCGGAGGCGGTTGAAAAGGTTGCTGATCTGATCGGGTTTCCATTGTCGGTCAAAGTGGACCGCACGGTTGTACAGCAGGATCCGCAGAAAGAGCGATACCACAATGTGCTGAAAGAGACGATCCGGTTCACCTGTTATGAAATCAACAGTGAAGAGGCGAAGGAAGCCAAAGCTTATCTCGATAAGCGTGGTATGGACGAAACGATTCGCGGCCAGTTCGAGATCGGCTTCAATCCCGGGAATGACCGTCTCTCCAAATTTCTGAAAGCAAAAGGCTTTTCGGAAGCGGACATGGTCAGTGTCAACGTAGCCCGAACCGGTGCTTCCGGCATCAGTGATGTATTTGCCAACCGCATTACCTTTCCGATTCATGATGCTGCGGGAAATCCAATTGGATTCAGCGCCCGTACCATGGATCCCGACAATCCCAGCAAATATGTGAATACAACGGATACCCCGCTGTTTCACAAAGGTGAGATTGTATACAACGCGCATCGTGCCCGCATGAGCGCAAGACGGGAAGGGAAAGTATATGTGTGTGAAGGGGTTACCGATGTAATTGCCTTTGCCAGAGCGGGTGTTCAGAATGCGGTCTGCACGCTTGGCACTTCCTGTACGAAACAGCAGATTGAGATCCTGCATCACATGGCCCCGCGCGTGATCTTCTGTTATGACGGAGATGCGGCCGGTCAGAATGCGACGATGAAAGCAGGACGGCTGGCACGGGAGGCTGGCTGTGAAGTTGCGGTCGTCGACAACCGGACAGGCCTGGACCCGGATGAGCTGACCCGCAAGGAAGGGGCAGATGCCTTCAAAGCAATGCTCGGGAAGGAACTGATCTGGATGGAATTCGTCCTGCAGTATCTGAAAAACCGCACGAACTTTGACAACTACCAGGAACGCAAAGACTTTGTGACCAAGGCAAAAGCGGAACTGGATACCCTGACGGATGAAGTGGATCGCCGGTACTTTACAGAAGAGATCTCCCGCATCAGCGGCTTCCACCTGGATTACACCCCTAAGGAGGCGCATACCGCTCCGTCAACTTATGCCAGAACTAAACTGATCGGCGGGCTGGATCAGGCAGAGGAAATCATCCTGGCGATGATGCTTGCGCATAAGGAAGCCAGTCAGCACTTCAGTGAGACACTGGGATTTCTTCAAAATAAGGATCGCGACAGTGTTGCGATGATGATCGTAGACAGCTATCGCACTAAGGATGTGATCGACCCGAATGAACTGATTGACCGGATGGATACACAGGAAAACCGCAATCTGATCACCAGACTGATCGATCAGCCGGTGTATGCCATGGAGTACGATGAAAATGTTCTGGATGGCGCGATACGAAAAGTAAAAATCAGCCTGAAAACAGCTCAGGCAAACGCATTTAAAGAACAGCTGGCGCAGCCGATGAACCCGGAAAGTGCGCTGGTAATTATGCAGGAATACAAAGAATGTCTGAATGATCTGCGGAGGTATATCGATGAAGAAGCAAACGAAATCAACAGGAACTGAATCCACCAGGACAAAAAAGCCGGCTGTATTTACCGGCAATGCAAGATCAGCACGGGAAGCTATGCGGAAAACCGCAGTACAGCGTCGTGAACTTCTGACCGAGATCAAGAAGATCCTTCGTGATGATCAGGCACTGAATGAAAAGATTGAAGAAAACGTCAAGCTTCCGGAAGTAAAACTGGAAGACTTTGCGGAACAGATGCGCAAGGCGCATGTAGAGCCAAAAGTAGATCTCGCTTCCATTGCGGAAGAGAAGGAATACCATGGCGATGAGAGGAAACGTACGGAGATTGATGTATATAAGCGGAATGGCCGCCAGAAAGAACTGAAGACACTGGATGAACTGAAGGTTGACTTCATTGCAGTATATAAGGTTGATGGCGCCATTTACCAGAAAGATGTCATGAACGCACTGGAGCGGCTTGATATGTCAGACGATGACATGGAAGCGCTCTGGGAGTGGTTCTCAGATGAAAATATTGTTGTTTCGGAAGATGAAGATATCGAAGAACTCGAAGACGACGAGATGGATATCGAGGATGATGAGGACGACGAAGATGATCGTTCCGATGAGGAGGAAGAGGACAGCGAAGCAGAAACACCTGCAAAGATGAGCAAGCTGCTCTCCAGCACACTCAGCGGACGTTCCAATTCTGTCAGTCTGAATGATCCGGTCAAAATGTATCTGAAGGAAATCGGACGGGTGCCTCTGCTGAAAGCAGAAGATGAACCGGAGATTGCCAAGCGAATTGAGGCAGGCGATGAGGAAGCTAAAAACATTCTGATCTCTTCCAACCTGCGTCTTGTCGTCAGTATCGCAAAGAAATATGTTGGACGCGGCATGTTGTTCCTGGATCTGATTCAGGAAGGAAACATGGGTCTTGTTAAAGCAGTAGAGAAATTCGATTATACTAAAGGTTTCAAATTTTCCACCTATGCGACCTGGTGGATTCGTCAGGCTATTACGCGTGCAATCGCAGATCAGGCCAGAACGATCCGTATTCCGGTTCACATGGTTGAGACGATAAACAAACTGTCCCGTATTCAGCGCCAGCTGGTACAGGAACTCGGACGTGACCCTTCGGCAGAAGAAATCAGTGCCCGTATGGAAGGTGTTTCTCCGGAAAAGGTTCGCGAGATTCAGAAAATCGCCCTCGAACCGGTCAGTCTTGAAACGCCAATCGGTGAAGAAGATGATTCTCATCTTGGAGACTTCATCGAAGATAAGGATGCGATGTCACCGGATGAGTATGCCAACAATCAGCTGCTCAAGGATGAAATCAACAGTGTTCTTTCCGGTCTTACGGAGCGGGAAGAAAAAGTCCTGCGTCTGCGGTTTGGTCTTTATGACGGACGTACCAGAACACTGGAGGAAGTTGGTAAGGAATTCAATGTTACCAGAGAGCGCATTCGTCAGATCGAGGCAAAAGCACTTCGTAAACTGAAACATCCGACCCGCTCTAAGCGTCTGAAGGATTTCTTTGATAAATGAGTAAACGGATCCAGGCAATTGCCGAGATGGTTCCGGAACATGTCATACTGGCCGATATCGGTACCGATCATGGTTATCTTCCAATTCTGCTGGCAGAATCCGGCACAATTCAGAAAGCCTATGCCTGTGATGTCGCCGAAGGACCGCTGCGGCAGGCCCAGCACAATATTCAGGCGAAAGGGCTGTCTGATGTGATTGAGACCATTCAGTCGAATGGACTTGAGCAGGTTCCGATGGATGCCAATTGTGCGGTATTGGCTGGAATGGGATATCACACAGCTGTTGGAATACTGGAAAGGGCAATCGAACGTCTGGATCAGATGCACCTGATTCTGGTTCAGATTAATGCGGATGTGCCATTATTCCGGCAATGGATCAGTGACCACCACTTTACAATTGTAAAAGAACGAACGATTGAAGACCGCGGCAAGTTTTACAACGTTATAGGCTTTCACACCAGACCACATGATGCATATACCAGGATAGAATGGTATACCGGTATCATCGATGTGATGGAGGATCAGGTTACCTATCTTGCTTATGTGAGCCATCGGATTCAAAAAATTGAACATATCCTGAAACAGGGGGCTGACCCATCTCGTTGGCAGGATGAACTGGATGCACTTCATACGATTAGTTAGCTTTGTCCTGTGGGCAGAGCTTTTTTTATACAAAAATTTTTTTTACTTTTTCTTCATTTTTTTGCGGAGATTTTTCAAAACAGGGGAATAAGTAAGGTGAGGAGGGAAATAACACATGGGAAAAATTGATTTAGCCGCACATGTGTTCTTTCAAAAACACAAAGAATGTTATGCGGAACTGTTTAACCGGTTTGTATTTCAAAAGGATA
>JAFWJY010000130.1 GCA_017514525.1 Solobacterium sp.
AAGCGCAAGGGCGTGGTTATGGTCATCTGCGAAAACCCTAAGCATAAGCAGAGACAGGGTTAATCAGGAGGAGAAAAACACATATGGCACGTTTTGCTGGTGTGGATATTCCGAACAACAAACGAATCGTAATATCCCTTACCTATATTTACGGAATCGGTGCTTCGACCGCTTCCAAGATCCTCAAAGAGTGCGGTATCAGTGAGGATATCCGTACAAAGGATCTGACCACCGATCAGGAAAATGCGATCCGTCAGAAGATCGATGAGATCAAGACGGAAGGTGATCTGCGCCGTGAGCGCGCGCTGAATGTTAAGCGTCTGATGGAAATCGGATGCTACAGAGGTATGCGTCATCGCCGCAGCCTCCCGGTAAGAGGTCAGCGCACCCGTACGAATGCTCGTACACGTAAAGGACCGCGTCGTACTGTCGCGAACAAGAAGAAGTAAGGAGGTCGGAATAAGCAATGGCAAAGACTACTAAGAAGACCGCGAAAACCGCCGGCCGTAAAAAGAAGATCAGACGCAATATAGTGAAGGGTGTGGCTCACATCCATTCCACATTCAATAACACAATCGTTTCCATCGCTGATGAAAACGGAAATGTTATTTCCTGGAGTTCTGCAGGTGCTCTTGGATACAAGGGCAGCCGTAAGAGCACTCCGTACGTAGCTCAGCTGTGTGCTGAAGCTGCTGGTAAGGCAGCTGTACAGCAGGGCATGAAGACTGTTGAAGTAAACGTTAAGGGTCCGGGTCCTGGACGTGAAGCTGCTGTAAGAGCACTCTCCGTTGCAGGTCTTGACATCACTGCAATCAATGATGTTACTCCGATCCCTCATAACGGATGCCGTCCGCCGAAGAGGCCGCGTGGTTAATTATTTAATGGAGGATGACTGATGCAGAAGTTTGAACGCGCCGAGTTTGAAGTAGCAGAATACGTAGAATCTGAGAACTATGGAAAGTTTATCCTTTCTCCGCTTGAGAGAGGATTCGGAACCACAATCGGGAATGCGCTGCGCAGAGTCCTGCTGTCTTCCCTTCCGGGAGCCGCCATCTTCTCCATTAAGGTAGATGGCGTGTATCACGAGTTCACCACAATCCCGGGTGTACGTGAAGACGTTTCGATGATCATCCTGCAGCTGAAGCAGCTGATCATGAAGATTGAAGACGATGATGTATATACACTGCAGATTTCTGCCAAGGGACCTTGCACAGTAACTGCTGGTGATATCATCTGCCCGACAGGTGTTGAAGTTCTGAATAAGGAACTTGAGATTGCTCACCTTGAAAAGGGCGCAACTCTTGAAATGGAGCTCAAGGCCAAGAACGGTCGCGGCTATGTCGGAAGTGACGTAAATAAACATAGTAATCAGGGAAGTTCACAGGGTATCGGAACTGTATTCACAGATTCGATCTACACTCCGATTACCAAAGTTGCGTATGCGGTTGAACCGACCCGTGTTGGTCAGGATACCAAATACGATGAACTGACAATGGAAATCTGGACAGATGGCTCCATCAATCCGCAGAAGGCTCTTGCCTCTGCAGCCAAGATTCTGATTGACCATCTGGATATCATTGCCGGAATCAATGAGGATGTTCTCTCCATGGAGAATGTCATCAATGAGGGCAGCGCTGAGGCTCCGAACAAGGGACAGCAGCTGATGATCGAGGACCTCGATCTCTCTGTACGTTCTTATAACTGCCTGAAGCGTGCTGGTATTCAGACGGTTGATGAACTGACCCAGAAAACCGAGGATGAGATGATGAGAGTCCGTAACCTCGGAAAGAAATCCTTGAAAGAGGTAAAGGACAAGCTCATTGAACTTGGTATGGGCTTCCGGTCCTTCGAATAATTAGGAGGAATACAACATGTGGAATCGTAAATTCGGCAGAACAGCTGATCACCGTAAGGCTATGCTGAGAAACCTCGCTACTTCCGTTATCATGTACGGAAAAGTTGAGACAACATATGCTAAAGCAATGGATATGCGTTCTGTAGTCGATGAACTGATCACACTCGGCAAGAAGGGTGATCTCGCAGCCCGCAGACAGGCAGCTTCCTTCATTCGTGATGTATATGCGGATGAGAAGACCCGTAAGACGGTACTGCAGAAACTGTTCGACGAAGTTGCTCCGAAGTATGCTGACCGCAACGGTGGCTACACACGTGTCACAAAGACAGGTGTTCGCCGCGGTGATGCTGCTCCGATGGCTACAATCGAGCTGGTATAACAAACGTAAACCCGGGAAATCAACTCGGGTTTTGTTATTTATGCAGAAAGCCTTTAGAATGAAGCAGAGAAATAAATACGAGGAATATAGTTGTGCTTAAACAGAGAAAACGGATTGTATTCCTGCTTGCAGCAATGCTGTTGGTCAGCGGCTGCGGGAAAAAACAGGAAGCGAAAACAGAGGGAGAGACAAAGGAAACGATGGGTACAGTAGAAACCGTTAAGACAGATTCCTTTTCTATGAAGTATCTGAAGTTTGGAAATGGTGATAGACCATTGGTTATTTTACCGGGATTAAGTGTTCAGAGCGTCATGGGGTCTGCAGAGGCGATTGAAACAGCCTATGCAAAGATGACAGATGAGTTTACCATTTATCTCTTTGATCGAAGAGAAGAACTTCCGGAAACCTATTCCATAAAAGAAATGGCTAAGGATACCATTGTGGCAATTCATGCCCTGGGTCTCTCAGATATCTGCCTGTACGGAACCTCACAGGGAGGCATGATTTCGATGGAGATTGCAGGGTTGGAACCGGAGCTGGTGCAGAAACTGATACTGGCTTCAACCAGCTGCAATATCCGTGCCGAACAGAATGCAGGAATACAGAACTGGATTCAGCTTGCGGAAGATAAGAACGCCGAAGGATTATACCTTTCCTTCGGGGAACTGGTATACCCGAAAGAAGTATTTGATTCCAATCGGGAGACCTTTATCAATATGGCCAAAAGCGTTACGGAGGAAGAGCTGGAACGATTTACGGTTCTGGCAGGGACAATCATTGATTTCAACTGTGTGGATGATCTGAAGCAGGTGAAATGTCCGGTACTTGTGTTGGGCTCTAACGATGATCAGGTGCTAGGCAAAGATGCATGTCCTGAAATTGCAGAGGTACTGCAGGGAAGCACGGATTGTGAATTGTATATGTATGACGGTTATGGTCATGCAGTATATGATCTCGCACCGGATTTTCTGGATCGCATCAAAACATTCTGTCTCAATTGATAGAAAGGGAGTGTTTCAAGACAATGAAAAAGAAACGAACGATACAAGCAGGGCTGATGGCTCTTCTCAGCATGGTGCTGATGCTTACAGGCTGCAAGCAGACACAGCAGCCATCAGCAGCAGAATCGCCAACGCCTGAGGCAACAGCTGAACCAACAGCTGAGACCGCATCAAATGATGAAATAATCATTCTGTTTACCAGTGATATCCACTGCGGAGTAAAGTCTGGTTTTGGGATGGTTGGGCTTGCGCAGATCAAAGAAATGTTCAAGCAGAACGGATACAACGTATTGCTGGTGGATGATGGCGATGCGATACAGGGTGATGCGCTTGGTACACTGACCAAGGGACAGGCGATTATTGATCTGATGAATGCGATCCATTACGATGTCGCAATTCCTGGAAATCATGAGTTTGATTACGGCATGGATGAATTCTTTGCGTTAACGAAAAAAGCGGAGTTCCCATATATCAGCTGCAACTTCAACAAGCAGGGGGAACTGTTGCTGGAACCGTATGTCATCAAAGAAGCCGCTGGTAAGAAAATCGGATTCATC
>JAFWJY010000131.1 GCA_017514525.1 Solobacterium sp.
ATCGGTTAGACTGATCTACAGAAACCCATTTCCTGTGATGAATGTCCGTTCCATAGAAGATGAACTGAGCCCGATGGGGCTCTTTTCCTATCTGTGCCATAGGAAGCGGGATGTAACAATCTGTTATGTCTTTGCATGAAAAAACAGCGGTATTTCACGCTGTCTTTTGTTTATCGCATGGATTTTGTGATCAGTACGATGATGCACAGGACTGCGACCGCAATCGCAGCCATCGCTATGATCTGTACAGAAGAGATGCCGCTCTTCACTTCTGCTGGTTCAGCCGATTCAGCTGCTTCGGCTGTCTGTTCTGTTTCCTTCTCCGCAACTGATACATTGGCGACTGGCGTTACTTTGTAGTCATCATAGCTGACACCTTCCGTTGCGCCAGAGAAATCGGCTGTTTCACTGTAGGAAGATACCGTAACGGTATAGGTGCTTTCCCCCTGTACGTAGACTGTTCCATCTGTTCCGATGATTGTGACGGTATTTCCGTCCGCATCAACGATGGTTCCTTCGTTATACAGATTGGTTACCGTGGAGTTGCCGGTAACGACCCATTTGGAATCCGCATCAATATAGACAGAAGCGTAGCCGTCACCGCCATTGCCCGCATAGGTTTCATCATTCAGGATTGCCCCGGTCAATACACTGCCCTTCTGCAGATAGAAGTCAAGGTTGGAGATGCTGTCCCAGATTACATTCCCGTTCATAATCTGATTAACGGCAGTGAAGTCGGTATCTGCGCCATTGGCACCTGCTGTGCCCCAGCCACGCTCATTCGTATTGCCTGTTACCATGAGGAAGTATTCACTGTCATCGCTTGCGATGATTTCTACATTTTCCAGATAGAACTCGGACTGTGTATTGGTGGAATAGAAGAGACCGCCGTTTTTGGAAGTCAGTGTACCGTCCACCATATAGAAGGCAGAGTTGCCTTCTACGGAGTCACCGGACATCGACTGATACAGGATCACAGACCATGTATGGTCGTTCTGACTGAGGTCACTCATATTGGATGTGAGATCTGTATTGAATAACCGAAGTGTATTCTTTCCTTCAATGCAGATGCCTTCTGATCCATTCGCAACCAGTGTCGCATCATTTACGGTGATATCTGCTGTGACATAGACCGCCGGAGAACCGTTTCCGTTTGTCACATAGGTTCCGCCGTCTACGACCATGGTTCCGCCGCCGCGATCACTGCGGATCGCTGCAGAGCTTTCACCCTGTGTTTCTACATCAAGATTCCAGGCATATACGGTGCCTCCGCCTGCCGCGTGAATGCCTCCGGCTGTATTGCCGAAAGTGCGGATCGTTGTATCACTGACATAGGCAACGCCATCACTGTAGGCAAAGACACCGGCAGCGCCATTGGCATCGGTTGTGATTGTTCCGCCGTTGAGCACGGCAGTTCCGTTGGTTGTTAATACCGCGGCGCCTACACCGTAGAAGCTGGCGTTGTCACCGCCCTGGCTCTCGGTGCTGGTGCGGGTGATCGTCGCATCATTCAGTACGGCTGTGCCATCCGATACATGAATCGCATTTTCATCCGTTCCGGTTGAGCTATAGGTTTCACCGGTTGTTTCGGTATCGGTGCTGTATTCAATTACACTGTCCCATTCACTGACGGCTGTTCCGCCGCCGCCCGGCATTCCGCCTTCACCCGGAGCACCTTCCGGTTTTTCTCCCGGTGCCCCTTCGGGCATTTCACCCGGCATGCCATTCTGACTTTCACCAGGTCCGCCTTCCGGACGTTCTCCGCTGGGTGGCTCCCCATTGGCTGGCCCTTCTGCCAGTACGTCCATGACAAGACCTTCCGCTCCAGTTAAGAGCAGCGCTGTGGTAAGCGCAATACTGTAAATCGAACGTGTCAATTTCATCTGTTTCATGAGTAATGACCTCCTGACAGGTATCAGCTTAAAAGCGTTAAGTGAACTTCAGCTGAACAACACCTGAACGATAATAAAAAATTAATCCAGAAAAAACTTCCCGCATTCAGTAAGTTTTCGTTGTCATGTAAAGTCTATAGAAGCTCTGCGTGTCCTGGAATTGCACGGAAACGAAGTCCATCAGCCGATCACCAGAGTTCGCTGTTTGAAGGAACCGTACCGGACAGGCAAACTGTGTTCAGTTTGACAGACTGTGTGTGATATGCCGCTTGGCCCACTCTGCGTTAATGCGTGTTTCTGTCTCATCCGCAAACTGCTCCGCATCACGCGACAGATTTTCGTACAGCGTCATATCCAATGGAATTGCTTTCGTAAATCCGACTTCTTCCTCCACCAGGAAAGCCGGTCCATTTTCGGTTGGCGCAAACAACAGATCAAGGATCTTCCCGCTGTCATCTGCCGCAAGAATGCCCTGCTTCATGATTTCCAGCACACGGTCATCCAGTTCCGCTTCAAAGATGGCAATCTTTTCCATCAGTTCATTCGGTGTTGTCACAGTACGCAGCGCATACCGTGTTTTCATGTCTTCCACAACGGAGCGAATCGCTTGTTCCGATGCGTCATCCGTTGTGAAGAGATCCGTAAACGGATCTTCCGGCATCGTGGAATCCACCAGCTGAACCATAAAACGTCTTGCCGGATCATGATAAAGAAACGGATAAATGACACCATTGACGGAGCCGCAGTGCGGACATACGAAGTCAAAGATGGACGCATCCATGACTTTCGCACGAAACTGTGGTTCTTTCGTTACATCTACGCCTTCATAAACCGGATAGTCATGGATCTTTCCGCATTGCGGGCAGCGGTAAGGCAATACTTTGCGTGCCATCAGGCCTTCTCCTTTGGCTTACGCGCCGGAATACGGCTGTAGGTTGAGGCAATGGAGCGAATCGCATTGGAAAGGTCACTGGAGAGAAACTTTGGTTTCAGTCTCCATACCCAGTTGCCCTGGGCTGTGCCTGGTGTATTCATGCGGCCTTCCTCCTTCAGGCATAAATAATCCTGAAGCGGAATGATGCACAGATCACAGGGGCTGTGATAAGCTTCCCGGATCATATCCCAGGTAAAGGCATTATAGTCGGTATTTTCCGAACGGATATATGCACGGGCAAATTTGAGTTCTCCTTCACTGAGGGTTTCCACCCAGCTTCGGGTCGTCATATTGTCATGGTTGCCGGTATAGATCACCGCACGCTTTTCAAGCTTATGCGGCATGTATATGCTGTCCCAGCTGGTAAAGGCATACTGCAGGATCTTCATTCCTGGAATTCCGGTATCCTCCAGCAGTTTTACGTTTTCTTCGGTTATGTTGCCAAGATCCTCCGCAATCAGACGTACATCGCCCAGCTGACGCTTCAGTTCTTCAAAGAAGGACAGTCCCGGTCCTTCTTCCGTCACACCGCGTGAGGCATCTGTATCTCCATACGGGATGGCAAAGCACGAAAGAAAGCCATGAAAGTGATCAATGCGGATCACATCGTAAAAGTTCTCGGCATGCGCCATCCGGCGCATCCACCAGCGATACTGGTCTTTCTTCAAATGTTTCCAGTCATAGAGCGGAAAGCCCCAGATCTGTCCCTTTGGTGAGAAGGCATCTGCCGGAGTACCAGCTACTTCCTTGGGAGAACCATCTTTCCCGGTGCGGAATACTTCCGGATGACTCCAGAGGTCCACAGAGTCCATCGACACAAAGAACGGCATATCGCCAATAATCTCTATATCTTCGGCATTAGCGTATTCCTTCAGCTTCTTCCACTGCTGGCAGAATTCAAACTGCATGAAACAATAAAATTCGATCTGTTCCTTCAGGCTGGTGCGAGCTTCTTTTAGCGCAGCTTCCTGACGGGTGCGAAGTTCCTTCGGCCAGTCCAGCCAGCCCTTGCCTTCCTGTTCCAGCTTGATTGCCATAAACAGGGAATAATCATCCAGCCAGTACGCTTCTGCTGTTTTGAAGCTGGTGTAAGCTTTGTCGGAAACGCCGCCCTGTTCCACAAAATGGTCAAAGGCCATCTTCAGCAGCTGGTAACGGCAGTTATACAGCTTTCCGTAATCAACTTTTTCCGGATCACTGCCAAAATCAAAGGACCACAGTTCTTCTTCTGTTAAGAGTCCCTCTTCCTTCAGTGTTACCGGATCAATAAAATACGGATTGCCCGCAAACGCGGAAACAGATTGATATGGAGAATCTCCAAACCCGGTCGGCCCGATTGGCAGGATCTGCCAGTAAGACTGACCGGACGCTTTCAGAAAGTCTACAAACTGATACGCTTCCTTGGAAAAGCAGCCGATTCCAAACGGGGAATCCAGGGAAGAAATCGGCATCAGTATTCCGGCACTGCGCATCATTCACCCTCCTGCGGTGTAATAGCCCCCTGCGGTTCAAAGGACATCATCGGCGCATCATCCGGATCTTCTTCCGCAGCGGAATGCCGCTTCTGCGGGATGATGGAGCTGGTCATTGTCTGCGGACGGCGTCTGCGTCCAAGCACAAAGGTGCTGTTAACGGTAATGCTGAGTTCCGGAAGCCGGTCTTCCGCACCGGCACTGTTCTGACGGACATAGGCACGGCCTTCAATCAGAACACGGTCACCTTCATTGAAGTTGTATACTTCCTCCGCATGTTTTTCTCTTGCGGCAAAGCTGAGAATGCAATAAGGGCCGTTCTCATCTGTAGAGCGCCAGTAGGCACGGCTGCCGGTCTCTCTTAACAATAATGAAATCATCCGGTCCTTGCCGCGGATCGTCAGCTTTCCAAATGCCATCTTCTTGTCGCCGTCATCACCAAGATCACTGCGCATGCGTGTTACACCGTCTTTTTCAATTGTGCCAATTGCTGTTACGTGATAACAGATCACGTCTCCGCTGCGGTCACGAATTGTTTCAAATGAAAAATAATCTTTTACCATAAATCTCCTGATATTGTTCTCCAACTATGGAATGGAATGTCGCAAACAGAGGTTTACCTCTGTTGAAAACACAATTAATTATAGCCCGCCGGGCTCATTTGAAAACATCTTTTTCACCCGTTCCAATTCCGCCTCCAGCATCCTTGCGCTGATGCGTACCGCGCCCTGGGCAAACACTGCATTCTGAATCAGGGCATCACTGGTCGCAACGGTCAGTTCATAGCTGCGGGACAGTTCTGAGGCAAGTTTTTCAATATATTCATCTGCCGTCTGGCCAGTCCGGGTATATACCACTTCAAATAACCCCTGCTTCATGGAAGAACCATAGTTGTCTTTCCGCTTATACCCGTCAAAAACAACGATCATGCGAATCTTGACATATGCCTGATAAGCAGCCAGTTCATCGATAAGGTGTTCCCGGGCAGAGCTGAGATCTTCCTCAACCAGATACCGGGTCGACGCAAAACCATGGATCATATTGTATCCATCGATGATCATACAGGCTGGAAGAACCGGTTTGGGTTTGGAACGATAGGTCTCCTCCTCTGGTTCGGTCCGTTTTTTCTTATTGGGATTGCGGTTCTTGCCGGATTCTGCCGCAATGATGGAATTCAGATCCGCTTCCGATACCTGATAGGTACGATGCGAATACGTTCCTTCCGCCTTGCGGTCTTTCACTGGAATATTCATAAAGGCATCCGCTTCCTCCCAGCTGACCTGGAAAGAGCTTCCATGCGTACAGAATACCGAACCGGGCGGGTTGCGCAGATCATTCAGCGGATCATAGGCAAACTGTTCCAGAATCGGTTTTGGATCTGCACATTCCTGATAGCCTACGACCTGTTGACGGCATCGGCCGGTGCCTCTGGTATAGGCTGTAAGCTCTGCCTGGTAATTCATTAAGGTGCGCTGGGGTCCGCTGCCGCTAATGCGTACGGTACTTCCGTTTTCTTCTACGGAAACAGACGCGCCTCTGGTTTCAAGGTCATATAATGCATGGCTGACATACTCCGGTGCGATCTGCAGTTCAAAAGACGCAAACGGCTCCAGCAGATAACTGTCTGCCTTCATAAGTGCCTGCCGTACAGCCCGTCTTGCGGCATTGCGGAAATCACCGCCTTCTGTATGCTTGAGGTGCCCTTTGCCTGCCGTCAGGATGATCCGGTCATCTGTTAACAGCGAACCTGTCAGTACGCCACGATGCGGTATCGTACGCAATGCGCTTAAGATTGCGTTCTGCCAGTGCATTGGAAGTTCATCAGTTGATACTTCACTGAAGACTTCAATGCCGCTGTTTCGCTCTCCCGGTTCCAGACGCACATGAACCTCCGCATAATGACGCAGCGGTTCAAAGTGCCCTGCCCCATGAACAGCTTCCCGAATCGTTTCATGATAGATAATGCGGCCTGTACCAAAGTCAACGGACAAACCGGTCCGGTCTTTGATGCGATGCTGAAGGATTTCCTTCTGCATCTCGCCCATGATGGAGATGCGGATCGCACCGGTTTCTTCATCAACCGCAACGGAAAGCGTCGGATCCTCTTCCGATAGTTCCCTACAGATGTCAGCGAGGATGCGGCGGTCGTGATCATTTGGCGTTTCCAGTTCATATACCATGCATGGCTCCAGCATGGTATGAAGCCAGCTTGTCTCAAAGCCGAGTCCCTGCCCGGCTTTAATACTGCGCAGGCCACTGATAACGGCAATCTCTCCGGCATGTACTTCCGGCACCGTCACGAGGGTGGTGCCATTCAGCACTTCGATCCGGTCTGCTTTTTCAGTGTCACTGATTTTCTGTTTCGCAGAAAGGGTGCCGCCGGTAATGCGTACATGCGTGCG
>JAFWJY010000001.1 GCA_017514525.1 Solobacterium sp.
AAATAATATTATTTTTCTGCTCTATTGACAAAATTTTATTTCTTCCTTATAATCAGAATTGTAAATTTTTCTGTAAAATTGTGAAAATCAACGATTTATTTTCGTTTTTTCCATCATTTACAGAACATGTAAACCAAAAAAGGAGGAACTGAAACATGAAGGCAATTGTAAAGAAGGCATTGGTTGTCGCAGCGGCTGTCATGATCACCATGGGAATGGCGACCACCGCATTTGCTGACGATGTAACCCTCGAATTCCAGCAGTGGTGGGGCGTAGAGCTTCCGGACGGCGCTCTTCAGGAGATCTGCGACGGATTTACCGCAGATACCGGAATTAAGATCGAGCTGCTCAGCAATCCGTATGCCGACACCAAGACACAGGTCGCCGCAGGTGCTGCGACAGGAACGATGGCTGATGTAGTAGGTCTGGATGGTGCCTGGGTCTATGACTTTGCAAAACAGGGCGCGATCGCGAACCTGACCGATCTGATGAAAGCGGACGGCTATGACACCGCACAGCTGTCTGATCAGATCACCTATGAAGGCAACACCTACATGATCCCTGTTGTCAACTTTGCATATCCTCTGTATGTAAATCTGGACATCCTGAAAGAAGCCGGCGTGGAAGCAATTCCGACCACATGGACAGAGTTCCAGGCTGCCTGTGAGAAGATCAAAGCGACAGGCAAGGCTGCATACTGCATCCCGCTCAACACGGAAGCGCCCAATGGCATTCAGAACCAGTTCAGCACCTGGCTGTGGGCATCAGGCGGCACCCTGATGAAGGACGGCAAGCCTGCGCTTACCGACAACGAGCTGCTCGCAAAGGTTACGGATTACTTCAAGACCCTGAAGGAGAACGGCTATCTCTCTGACGGCGTGGAAGCCATGAAAGAACAGGATATGGTCAATGAGTTCGAGAACGGCCGTCTGGCATTCATGGTCGACGGAATCTCCCACCTGACCACCATCAAGAACGAAAGCCCGGATCTCAACTTCACCTATGCTCCGATGCCCAAGGAAGATTCCTATACCGGACAGAGCGGTATGGACGTAGCGAACTGGGGTATCGGCATTGCCGAGAACTGCGAGCATAAGGCAGAAGCCATGAAGTTCATTGAATATCTGATGAGCCCTGAAGTGAACGCGAAACTTTCACAGCTGGCGAATGCATTCCCCGGCAACTCCACTGCCAAACCGGATTATTCCGCAAATGATCCGCTGTTCCTGACAGCGTTCGAGATTTTCCAGAACGGCTATGCCATCAACGAGTTCACAGGCGCACCCACTGCGGAAGACCTGATGAGAAGCATGAATGAACAGTTGATCCTGTACTTCGACGGTGATACCAAAACTGTGGAAGAAATGCTTACCGCTACACAGGCTGCATGGGATGCTGCTTATTAAACAGCATTAATACAGCTTCCTGCATAACCTTGTAATATACATGCAGTAAGCGGGGGCGTACCTTTCCGTACGCCCCTGTTCATTTTGTAAAACGAAGTGGAGGTCAAAGCGGCTATGAATCCAAAACTGAAAAAAACGATGACGCCGTACGGCTACCTGATGCCCACACTTGCCCTGATGATGATCCTTCTTGTCATTCCGATCATTATGGTAATTCGGTACTCTTTATATGACAATGTCATCGCGAATAAGAACCCGGTGTTTGTGGGACTTGCCAATTATAAGACAGTATTGACCGACAGTGCTTTCTGGACCGCTGTAGGCCATACGATGTTTTTCGTCATCGTCAGCATCATTGCGCATATGATCATCGGGATGATCTTTGCGCTGATCCTCAATACCCGGTACCTGCACGACCGGACGAAGGGAATTTTCCGGGCGGTCTATGCGCTTCCGTGGATGTTCACGGCTTCCGTTATCGCCATCACCTGGCGCATGGTACT
>JAFWJY010000132.1 GCA_017514525.1 Solobacterium sp.
ATATCGTACTGATTCAGTTTGGACATAATGATCAGAAGATGTCAGATCCGCTTCGCTATGCAGAACCTTATGGGGCATATCAGGAGAATCTGATGCTGATGGCGGATATCGCAAAGGAAAAAGGGGCTTATCCGGTAATCCTTTCTTCGATCGCACGAAGACTGTTTGATGAAAAAGGAAATTTCCTTCCGGGAAGTCATGGGGAATACCCGAAGGCTGCCGAAGAACTGGCAAAGCGTGAAGGAATTCCATTTATAGAACTGACGAAAAAAACAGAGGAATTTTTGACAACACTTGGTGATTTTGGGTCAAGACCTCTGTATGTATATCCAAAAGACAATTCCCATTTACAGGTTCATGGTGCGGTAGTCATGGCCGGATTTATCGCAGATGGCCTGCTGGCTCTTGGCGCTCCATATGCGGATGTGCTTGTGCCGCGAAATGCCAAGATTGTTGATGAAGATGAAGCACCGGCAGAAGATCCATATGTTGTACAGCATATGGGACCTGCGTTCAGCGATCCTTCCATGAATCTTGACGCATTCCAGAACGAAAAACAGGATTGAACATGACCAGAAAGAAAGATGTGATACTCGACAAACAGGATCAGAGGTTTGTTAATGCGTACCGAAAATACAAAGACAACCCTTTTCGTGTTCTGCTGGCACTTTATAAAGGACAGTATCACAAGTTTCTGATCAGCGCGTTCTTCTATCTGATCAAACATTCACCGGCATTATTCTCGCCGCTGTTACTGGCAAATGTCATTAACGGTGTGCTGGAAGGCGGGGAAGCCGCAACCAGGGCGATATTCATTAACGTCGGTATCTGGCTGGGTCTGTTACTGATTCATCTGCCGGCGAATTACCTGCATGCAAAATACAAGAGCGCAATCACAAGAAGCACGGAAGCTGGATTAAGAGCTGCCATTGTAAAGAAGGTGTCAGAACTCTCGATCATGTATCATGTGCAGACGCGCTCGGGTAAACTGCAGTCCAAGATCATTCGTGATGTAGAAGCGATCGAAACACTATCCTCACAGCTGTTTGTTAACCTTGTGAACATTGTGATGAATACCGCAATCATTCTTACCATTACGGCGGCGAAGAACCGGCTGATTCTGCTGTTCTTCATTCTGGTAGCTCCGATCGCATCGCTTACCATCATCAGCTTCCGTAAACGAATCCGCAAAGCGAATCAAAGCTACCGACTTGAGATGGAAGAAACATCGGCGATGGTGATGGAAATGGTCGAAATGGTTCCAGCCACCAGAGCCCATGCGCTGGAAGAAGTGGAACGTGACCGTATGGTCAAACAGCTGGAACAGACCGCAGAAAAGGGCTATAAGCTTGATATCATTCAATCCAACTTCGGTGCTGTCGGCTGGGTTGTATTCCAGGTATTTCAGGCATTGTGTCTTGGATTCACCGCATTCATGGCACTCCAGGGAGCGATTAAAGTTGGTGATATTACGTTTTATCAGTCCGGGTTTACTTCTGTCGTAAATCAGGTTACCGCATTCATTAATCTTCTGCCAATCATCACAAAAGGGCTTGAATCAATCACGTCTGTTGGTGAAGTACTGACGAGTGATGATGTGGAAGTTAATGAAGGAAAGGTGCAGCTGAAAGACCTGAAGGGCGCATATTCATTCCAGCATGTCGGATATACCTATCCGCATACGGAAGAATCAATTCTCAAAGATGTGACGCTTGAAGTAGCACCTGGCAAAACAATTGCGATTGTTGGAGAATCTGGTGCCGGCAAGAGTACAC
>JAFWJY010000009.1 GCA_017514525.1 Solobacterium sp.
ATCTTGTCCGACAGCGTCATCTGACCGGCATTCTGTTTTTCATAACTGCCGTTCAGCAGATTCTCAATCACGTTATAGCGGTTATTCGTGATAATGGATTCCGCGTCATCGTCATACGCAGATTCCACACCTTTAGTGATCGCATCTGCTTTGGCGATGGTATCTGCTGAGAGCTTCAGCTTTTCAATTGCCTTTTCATCCCGTTCAAATACCTTTACGGCATAGAAACGCTTCTGCGCTTCCTCCGTATTCAGCAGATTGCTGACAGACTTGATTGCTTCTTCAATCTTTGCGTCATACTGAATCGGATTCGGTTTGGAGCCCTGCTTAGCGGCGCTGATCGCAGCCTCCGCAGCTTCCATGACACCGTTGCCTTTTAAAGCTGAAATCTTAACAACCTTGCAGCCAAGTGCTTTTCCAATTTCATCAAAGTTGATTTTGTCACCACGCTTGGAGACAAGATCCATCATATTTACCGCAAGAATCATCGGGATTCCTATTTCAGCAAGCTGAGTTGTGAGATACAGGTTACGCTCGAGATTCGTGCCATCGACGATATTCAGAATCGCATCCGGCTTTTCCTCAATCAGGTAATTACGGGATACTACTTCCTCAAGTGTATACGGAGACAGTGAATAGATTCCCGGAAGATCCTCAACGATCACCTCCGGATGACCTTTCAGCTTTCCTTCTTTCTTTTCAACGGTTACACCCGGCCAGTTACCGACAAACTGGTTCGCGCCGGTCAGTGCGTTGAACAATGTGGTCTTGCCACAGTTCGGATTGCCTGCCAGAGCAATGACTGTTTTACTCATATCGATTCGTTCCCCTTTTCTAGCCTTCTACTTCAATCATTTCCGCATCGTACTTACGAATTGATAATTCATAGTTGCGTACGGTTACTTCCACCGGATCTCCCAGCGGAGCAACTTTGCGGACATAGACCTGAACACCTTTGGTAATGCCCATGTCCATGATCCTGCGCTTGACAGCGCCTTCGCCATGAAGCTTTACTACCTTGACTGTTTCACCAATCTTTGCGTCGCGTAATGTTTTCATTCTCTCCCCTTTTCTAAACACTGATCTTGGACGCAAGCTGACCATCCAGGGCAATTCTGGTTTCTTTCACGTTTACGATGAGGTTTTCTCCGACCCGTGAGATCACCATAACTGTCCCGCCAACATGAAATCCAAGATCTTCCAGATGTTTCTTAACTTCTGCATTGCCACCAATGTGTACAATCGTCTGTTCCACACCTGGTTCTGCTAATTTCAGCGGCAGCATACAACTCCTCCAATCTCTGTGTTATATGAGTTAGATATAACTTACTTTAGTTAGTTTAATGAAACTAACTTTAAAATGCAATACCTTTCTCCCAGAAAAAAAACACCGGTTTTCACCGATGCTGCTGAAACTCAGAATGTCACTTCTCCATCATGCGATAACAGCGACGCATAGCTGACGCCATCCACCTCCATGACGTTTTTCAGAAGTTCTGCTCCCTGTGAAGTACGCAGTTCAATCGTCAGGTCCAGCGACTGGGCTGTCATATTTCTTGATTTGACTTTCGGGCGCTTTGCATATTCTTTTGCGGCTTCAAGAATGTCTTCCTCTGCTTCCATATCGGTCGAATTTACGACAAGAATCATCGGCGCCTTGCCGTCCGGCAGAATCTCCAGCAGTAATACCGCAACTGTCAGGACCACTGAAAGAACGACTGCGATTTCTGCCAGCCCGGCACCGCAGATGATTCCAACGCTGATGGACCAGAACAGAAACATGAGATCGATCGGATCTTTGATCGCAGTACGGTAGCGGACAATTGACAGTGCGCCAACCATACCGAGCGAAATGACAATGTTTGACTGAATCGTCAGAACAATTGCGGCGGTGATCAGAGAAACACCGGCAAGTGAAACATTAAAGCTGCGGGAATAAAAACTCTTCTTTGTCATCAGCCGGTAGATCAGGAAGATATACAGAGCCAGAATTGCCGTGACTGCCATAACAGCGATCGCTGCCTCCAGTCCGATTTCCATTCCTTCCCATCCTTCCCGGAATACTTTCTTGAGAATATCTTCAATTGACATAACGATCATCCTTTCTTCACAGTGTCAGTTTCCGACAGAAATAATATTTGGAAAACGCAGTATACTGCAGTTCATCCAGCTGCAGTGCCATCCGGATCTCATCCGGCAGGTACGCATCATATTTTACTTCCAGCAGTTCTGTTCCTGCTGGCATGACTGGCCGCCTGGGAATCTCTGGATCAAAGAAAGATCCCAGCGCATTGGAGGAAGAAATCCCTGTATCAAAGGTAATGCGTACATTTCCTTCCTTATAAACATAAGGGATTCGGGTATAGTCGACGATGACTACCGGCCGTAATCCTCCAGCGGCCATTGGTACGGTCAGTCTCTGCAGCTTTTTTTCCTGTACTGCGGCATCCCGCAGATACACACCCCGCAGAAACCGCTCCGCCTGGTCTCTGGTAATCGCACAGATTTCCTTCTGCTTCATTCCGTGCTCGCTGTGCTTGCGTTCCAGGCTGATACGGGCATCACTGCCGTTGTAGATCCGCATCCGGTATTTCGATCTGTGGTCCGTTCCGTTTTCATTGTCATAGAAACAGGAATTGTCATGATCATCGAAATACAGACTTCGGATCTGATACCGCCCATTCTCTCCGACATGAGGGTCCAGTCCCATCAGCCCATGGATGCGATACAGCAGCAACGGAATATGGGCGGATGAGATCAGGTACTTA
>JAFWJY010000133.1 GCA_017514525.1 Solobacterium sp.
ACGCTCTTCCGATCTTCAGGTTTTCAGAAGTGGACTGCGAAAGCAGATTCTGGAATTTTGCATAGCATTCATATTCCTGATCCGCATAGATAATAACTTTGCGAAGTGCCTTTTCCATATAGCGGATCTGATTTTCAGGTATCTGGTAATTGGCTTTATTGTGCGAAAACGAAATACAGTGTTCTGTACTCTTTTGAATATGCAGCAATGCCTTGTTCAATGCTTTGGGCAGGATGTCTTTCAGTTTTGCCTTTGGTACGGTATAAATATGTTCCGCTTCATACACATCCACGTGATACTTGTCGAATGCCGTCACAAAAATAATCTGGGCTGCAGGCTGTTTGCTGTTGAGCTGCTGGGCAATGTCAATTCCGGAGACGGTATCTGAATTCAGATTAATATCCAGAATGTAGATTGCATACGGATTGTTTTTGGAAGAAACGAGACTATTGGGATTGTTATAGATATCGGTCATGCATTCAATTGCGTGATCTTCAAAAAATGACTCTGCCCAGTTTTTAATCTGAACAGCATTAGAGAGGATATCATCTAACACGGCAATTTTTATCATTGTTTGCCTCCGCTTTTCTACAATCGTTCTTATAGGAATTTTAGCACGAAATGTATTATACCTATCGGGAAAGAACGCTGTTGGTTACATTCTGTATACAAGCTGTTTCAGTCAAATTATATATATATATAAGTCAACGCAACAATTAAAGAAAGAACATCGCGCTGAACACAATCAGTTTTTCTCAGCGTACTGTTTGAAAGCGTGGATGACTGGAACAATGGGATCAGAGATCTCCACGGGAATTTCATCGATTGGGAAAAAGTGCAGTTCGGAGAGTTCTTCTTCCTGCGGACGCAGGGTTCCGTGGTAACGGCGGCACAGGTAGACGATTTCCACGTTGTATACCTCATCCCCATTGGGATAAATATAATGTGTTTCTTCTCCGGAGTTGATCAGGAAGAACTCCAGTTCTTCTGCGATCAGACCGGTTTCTTCCGTCAGTTCTCTGCGGGCACAGTCTTCTACCGTCTCGCCAAGTTCAATTGATCCTCCTGCATAGCCCCATTTGTGATTATCGGTTCGTTTACCCAGGAGGATTTCGTTTTTATCATTAATGATAATGACGCTTGCCGCACACTGCAGCAACGGTCTGTGTCCGACATACTTGCGGAGATCCATGATGTAATCAGCCATGGTTCAGCCTCTTCTTTCTACAGGAGAATTCTGTTCTTCCTCCGTTATGATCTTGTTCAGGCGATCGAAGAATGTCTTGTGCGCATTGTTGTATTCTTCGTTGAATTCCTTGTCCTGTCCGCTGTGCAGATAGCCGATATAATCATGACCGCCGCCAGTCAGTTCCGGGTTTACCCGGGCCAGCGTCGCAAGACCAACGTTGGAACAGATATCGGAAATACGTTCCACATTGCCAAGCGTATCAATAAAGTTTGAACCGCTGTAGACATTGCATTTGCCGCTGGCAAGACGAGCCAGGTGGTTGGTCTTCAGGGTTTCGACCATATCGTCAACGACTTCTTCCAACGGTTCAATCGCAAGTGCTGCTTTGTAGTCTCTGCGCTTGAATGCCTGTACCGTCTTTTCCAGGATGAGATCAATCAGATCGTGGGTGACATCCAGTTCATGCATGGCGCTGTCGGAGAAAGCGATGTTCTTTTCATGCAGGTCCTGAGCGATCTCGCCAATGTTCATCGCATAGTCGCCAAGCCGTTCAAATTCTGTAACCATCTTGAAGTATTCGTTCATGATGGCAATATGATCATCCGATTTCAGATTGGCAGACAAGGAGGCAAGATAGCTGCTCAGATGGTCTGCCATCAGATCGAGATTGTTCTCTTCCTCGTTCAGTGCCGCAAACTTTGTTTCGTCAAACTGCTTCAGCAGGGAGAAGGACAGTTCAATATTATCAATCGCAATCGTCAGCATCGTTAACAACAGATCATAACAGGAACGCAATGCCAGCGCCGGTGTAGAGAAGAATACCGGACTGAGTGCCTCAAACTTGTCCTTGTATTTGCTTTCACTGACCGGATCATCTTTGATGATCTGATACGCCATCTTCTCATAGACGCTGATCAGTGGCAGTAATAAAATCGCACAGGCAAGATTGAAGATGGTATTGGTATTGGCTATGATGCCGGGATTAACCGTGCGGTTCCAGATCCAGTCCAGAAGTCCCAGTGAATGGAGCAGAGTGACAACGATCAGAACGGCCAGTGATTTGCAGAGATTATAAAGGATATTCACAACACCGACGCGCTTGGCTTCCGCTTTTGCGCCGATGGAACAGACAATCGCAGTTGTGACGCAGTCGCCGAGATATACGCCGACAATCAGGGCATAGATGGCATTGAATTTCAGAATGCCGGAAGTGGAGAATGCCTGCAGAATGCCGATCGTAGCGGAAGAGCTTTGGAGTATAAACGCTACTGCCGCACCCGTCAGGTAGGCAAGGAATGGGCTGCTGCCGAGATTGGCAAACAGGGAATCAAATATGCCGGTTTCCGTCAGCTTATTAACGGCACCGGTCATGTTGAGCAGACCAGAGAACAGAATACCGAATCCGATCAGGATATCGCCAAGCGTCTTGGAGTTTTTATATTTCTTCCCCATGAGCAGAATGATGCCGGCAATCAGGGCAATCGGTGCGAGGCTGGAGGGCTTGAAGATCTGAAGCCATCCGGCAGCTCCGTCAAGATCGAGAAGACGAATAATCTGACCGGTAACCGTGGTACCGACATTGGCTCCGATAATCACTCCAAGAGACTGGCGCAGTGTAATGATGCCTGCACCGACAAGGCCGGACGTAATCACAATCGTTGCGGTACTGGATTGAATAATGGCGGTCACGGCAACACCAAGCAGGAATGCCTTAATTGGATTATTGGTGACATGTTCCATTGCGATTTTCAGGGTGCCGGAAGAACTTTCCTTCAGGCCATCTCCCATCAGCCGCATTCCATACAGAAACATTGCCAGTCCGCCGAACAGCGTCAACAGATCAAATATATTCATAAGATTTTATTCACCAGATGTAGGAAACAGCCAAATTTTATCATGAACAAACAGGTTCGGGGTATGCCTGAAAATGATTCCGTTGTGATCTTTTGGTGGTCGGAGGTTGACAGCTATCCAAAAAGATATCATAATGATATCAGAATAATACAGGAGGGTATTATGGAAGAGAAAATATTACACAAAAAGAACACTGGAATGCCTGTTTTGCTTGGCATAATCGCGCTCTACATTCTCGCAGTCTTTGGTGTGATTTCAGGGAGTTATGTTCTATTTATTCCATCTATCATCTGGCTGATGTTTGGCTGGATTCTGTTCCTTGGATTAAAAGTTCTGAAACCGCAGGAAGCACTGGTACTTACACTGTTCGGCAAATATATCGGAACCCTGAAAGGGGAAGGATTCTATTTCGTGAATCCGTTTGTATCATCGATCAATCCGGCAGCTCGTACCCAGCTTTCCCAGAGTGGAGACGTTAAAGCAGATCAAATGCCAATCGTAGTCAACGGTCAGGCAACAACAGCGTCGTCCCTCAGCCGCAAGATCAGCCTTAAGGTCATGACACTTAATAATGCACGTCAGAAGATCAATGATGTGCTCGGCAATCCGGTTGAGATCGGTATTGCGGTTACCTGGAGAGTAACAGATACCGCTAAAGCAGTATTCAATGTGGATAACTACAAGGAATATCTGTCATTGATGTGCGACACCGCACTGCGTGATATTGTACGTCTGTATCCGTATGATATGGCACCTGGCATTGATACGACCGGAGACGGTCGTCCGGATGACGGCAGCCTGAGAGGTTCTTCTACTGTCGTTGCGGATCGTATCAAGGAAGAGATCCAGAAGAAGGTAGACAATGCCGGCATCGAAGTGCTGGAAGCACGCATTACCTATCTTGCCTATGCGCCTGAGATTGCGGCTGTCATGCTGCAGAGACAGCAGGCAAGCGCAATCATCGATGCGAGAAAGATGATCGTTGATGGTGCTGTTGGTATGGTTGAAATGGCACTGGATCGTCTGAAGGAAAACGGCACCGTAGAGCTTGATGAAGAGCGCAAAGCAGCGATGGTATCCAATCTGCTCGTAGTGCTCTGCGGCAACCACGATGCACAGCCCGTTGTTAACTCAGGCAGTCTGTATTAATGGCGGATGAAAAAAAGCAGGTGCCGCTGCGCTTATCTGCGAAGCTGTACGCTGCGATCGCATCCTGGGCAGAAGACGACTTTCGATCCGTTAACGGGCAGATCGAATATCTGCTGACGGAATGTGTGAAACAGCGTAAGAAAAACGGAAAATACGTTGGAGAAGAAATCGACGTGCCTCCAGAGTTCGATATCAAGTGAAGCTGTTGCATGGCTTCACTTTTTCGGTATGATGGACTCGTGAAAAAACGGATTCTGATCAGCGTCATCGGTCTTGTGCTGATAGGCGCTGTCATTGTTTCATACCGGCCGATAAATACCAGGCTGAAGGATTACTCAGAAAGAACAGAGGAAAGCAATCCACTGTTTGAGGCAGCCCTTTGTTATCTGGATACACGCCCGCAGTATAAAAGTGCGTATTATGCAGGAAGCGGCTATCCAACAGATCATTATGGCACCTGTGTGGATGTCATCGGCATCGCGCTGCGGGATTGCGGCTACGATCTGCGCACCAGACTGAATGCGGATGTGCTTGCGCATCCAAACCGGTACGACATTGAAATTCCGGATATCGACATTGACTTTCGCAGAGTGAAGAATCTGAAGGTATACTTTGCGGGCAACGAAGAGGTGCTGACAACCGACCTGCAGGACACTGCGGCCTGGCACGCGGGAGATTTGGTACTCTTTGACAATCATATCGGTATGGTCAGTGACCGCCGCAATGCCGATGGAATACCATATATCATCCATCATCGAAGCTTCTTCCAGCTGCGTTATGAAGAAGACTATCTCAGCACTCATCAGCCAACAATGCATATTCGCGTCAGACTGGAGGATTAACTATGGGGCGAAAACTGGTAATCGTAATGCCGGAACTGACTCCGGCACAGCGGTCAATGATTGTGTCACGGACTGCTGAACAGGGGTTTCATACCGAAATTTATGATACGGAAGAAGAAGCCGTTACGGCTGTGAGTGATGCGGAGATCATCCTTGCGTTTGCGCCGAAGCTTGCCAAGCATGCGCCAGAGCTGAAATGGTACTGTGCTTCTTCCGCAGGAGTTGACCGCTTCATGGATCCATCGTTGTATGCGAGCGAAGACGTCATACTGACAAACAGTTCCGGGGCATATGGACTTACGATTTCCGAACATGTCGTTATGATGATTCTCGAAGTGCTGCGCAGACAGGGAGACTACAACGAACTTGTTCATATGCATGAATGGAAGCGCGGCCTTCCGATGCGTTCAATCTACGGAAGCAGATTCACACTGATCGGCACCGGCAATATCGGGCGGGAAACCTGCAGACGCCTGCGGGTATTTCAGCCGAAACGAATTACTGGTGTGAACCGCAGAGGAACCAATCCGGATCAGCTGTTTGATTCTGTTATTACAACTGATCAGCTGGATCAGATTCTTTCAGAAACGGACGTTCTGATTCTTGCGCTGCCCAAAACAGATGCGACCTTTCATCTTCTGGATGCGCCAAAGCTCGCGGGACTTCCGGACCAGGCGGTTGTGGTGAATGTGGGACGCGGCTCCACTATTGATCAAAGCGCGCTGGTAAAGGAATTGCAGGCGAAGCGCTTATGGGCGGCACTGGATGTATTTGAGCAGGAACCGATACCGGAAGATGATCCGATCTGGAATTGTCCGCAGCTGCTGATAACACCGCATGTCTCCGGCGATCTCTCGCTTCCAAAGACGGTGGAGCTTGTCGTGGATCTGTTTCTGGAAAATTTAGAGCGGTATGTGAATGGGAAACCACTGGAACGAACCATCGATCGCAGAAAAGGGTATTAATATGAG
>JAFWJY010000134.1 GCA_017514525.1 Solobacterium sp.
CGCCTGTTTGAATGAGATAAGCCGTTCGGCGCGGCTGTTGGCTTCCATGTCATAGTTGTTCATGGCCAGCAGTTTCAACAGCTGCGGCCGCTCTTCAAGAGACGTCGCAATCGCATCTGCCAGCTTCTTCCCTGACATGGAATCAGCCCGATGCAGGATCTCCGTCAGACTTTCATTCCAGCGGTCATATTCCCGTTCGAATAGCGCCAGAAAGATTTCCTCTTTCGTCTGAAAATAGTTGTATATGGTCGGTCTGGAAAACGGCACTTCGTTTCCAATTTCCTTCAGTGTGATTTCTTTAAAGTTCATTGTCTGATACAGCTTTTCACACGCGTTGATAATCACTTCTCTGCGATCTGCGATCAGCTCTGGTGTTCCCTTTATCACAAAAATCCTCCTCTTGCTGACACTGTGTCAGCGTTGTCACAAGTATGTTTTAACCCTTCGTTGACACCGTGTCAATATCAAGTTTATGAAAATCTCCGACCGCTGTAACTGTTTCTATAAAAGAAAAACCAGGGTGCGATCATCGGCAGCCTGGTTTCCTACCGGCCGTAATTCATTGGATTTAAAAAGCGTATTCCCGTTAAGGTTTACGCTTTGGTCTTACGTTCGTATTTGTCGAAGTGAAAGCGGATGCCTTCATGTTCCTGTGGTTCTCCGACTTCGGTCCGCTCCCAGTCAGGGTCTTCATCCAGATTCGGAAACCATGCATCCGCATCGCATTGGATCTCTGTTCGTGTGACAAGTGCTGTATCACAGTATTCCAGCAACAGCCGGTAGGTGCTGTCTCCGCCAATCACCATGAAATCATCTTCGGAGTATTCCCCCTTTAATCCTTCCAGTGTGTTTAACAGTTCTTCCACACTGTGAACAACAGTTGCGTCCGTTACCTGATACTCCGGATTGCGCGTCAGGATGATATTGAGCCGGTAAGGAAGCGGTTTACAGCCGGGGAATGTCTCCAGCGTTTTTCGCCCATAGATAACAACTTTCCCTTTCGTCTGTGCCCGGAAATACTTCATATCCTCCGGGATATGCACCAGCAGGTTCCCCTTTTGGCCAATACCCCAGTTCTGATCTACATTTACAATTGCCTTCATAGCCACCTCAGATCGCAATCTCGATATCTGTAATCTGTTCACCGGCCACTTCATAGTCGATCAGCTTCACACTGTCTTTGGTAAACCGGTAGAAATCCCTGATCTCCGGGTCCAGCCAGAATTTTGGCGCCGGTTTGGGCGTACGGCTGATCAGCTCTTTAATTGCCGGTATATGCCGTGGCGCATAGATATGCGCATTGGCATCCACATGAACAAACTCGCCGACTTCCATATCGCATACCTGCGCAATCATATGCTGAAGCACCGCATACTGACAGGTATTCCATGCCCATGCCGCAAGAATATCCTGAGATCGCTGATTCAGAATCATATTCAGCGTCAGCTTCTCTTCCCCTTCATTCTGTGTTACCACAAAGGTCACACTGTATGCACATGGCTGCAGGTTCATCTCATCGAGATCTTCCGGATTCCAGATCGTTGTCATAATGCGGCGTCCAAACGGCGCATTCTTGAGATCATAGATGACTTTGTCAACCTGATCCATATGCCATCTGTCCTGTTTCTTTACGGCTGCGATCCGCCCGGTTTCTGAATCACGGAATACCGCTTCTCCTGCTTCATTTACCGTAAATTCATAGTATTCCGGAAAGGCATTCTTTAATCCTTCCTCTGTGACATCCTTGCAGGAATGCTTTACGCCCATCTGATAACCATAGGCTTTGCCAATACAACCAGCTTCATCTGCCCATTCATCCCAGATATGCGGTCCCAGATCATGTATGTTGTTGGATTTTCTCTGCCAGATCCAAAGCAGCTCATCGGTTGCGCTTTTAATACCGGTCTTGCGCAGTGTTAACATCGGAAACTCTTTACGCAGATCAAATCGGTTGATCTCACAGAATTTCATGATCGTATAGGCAGGTGTTCCATCCGGCCAGTGCGGACGCACCTTCTGTCCTTCTGTCGATGTACCGTGTTCCAGAATGTCATTGCACATCGCTATAAATACTTCATCAGCGTAACTCATGTCTTAATTACCTCTTGTCATTGAAGATTCTACCATAGTCATAAGAGCCAAAATTCAGTATTCTGAAAGAAACGGAGGTGCTCTTTATGTTTCCAAAACGACTTCTCGCCCTTGTGGCAGTCATCGGCACACTGGCCTATATCGGTCTTACGCATTCTGCCGCTCTGATTACTTACATTACAGATCTCACAGCCGATAACGAATCGAAGGATGATGATCCGGATCAGTCCTGATTCAGGATCCAAGCGATTCCTTTTGCCAGACGGATTGTCGCATCTTTGAAATGATTTCCCGGATTCAGTTCATACTGAACCGGGATTTTGTTTGTTTGATAAAGAGCTGTCACCGCTTCAGTACAGTCCTGCACCGTCTTCAGCAGCGGATGCCATGTCTTTGCCTCAGCATCTCCCAGCGACAAATATATTGCCTGCGGTGTTTTCTTTGGTTCATGCGTTTTGCAGTAATCCACAAACCCCGGATACCACATGGATCCGGATGCGCTGACATACCGGTCAAACCGGTCTGTCTGATACATACTGTACAGCGCAAATAACCCTGCCAGAGAATAACCCGCAATCCCGGTCCATTCCGGCTGTAATTCATATTCCTGAAGGATAGCTGGCAGGCCTTCTGTCAGGATGGCCTTCAAAAACATATCCGCTTGTCCTCCAAACGGTTCTGTTTTCTTCATAACTGGATCTGCATGCCATGGCGATAATTCCCGATTCCAGTCCTCAACCCGGAACAGCACCAGTGAACATTCGTTATCACTGCGTTTCTCCAGTTCATCCCGCAGCTCATCCAGTGATTCTTCTTCACCGCATATGACTACCAGTGGAGCTGTTTTATCAGCTGCCGGCATTACCGTATATTCCATGTCTGTTGTCTCCTGTCTGATGTTCCTTTATCATAGCGCAAACAAAAACAGACCGGGGTTCCGATCTGTTCAGTCTTCTTCCAGCAGCTTCTCCAGCATCCGCTCCCGGTTTTCCACAAACAGTTTTGTGATGCGGTAGCTGTCTGTATCTTCATACGCGCTGTCGCTTACACCATCTGCTTCAAAGGAATAAATATGTGCATCCGGTATGCCAAGCAGTATGGGAGAATGCGTTGCGATGACAAACTGTGCACCTGCTTCGGCAAGCTTTGCAATGTGTATCAATAACGACAGCTGCCGTTGCGGAGACAGTGCCGCTTCCGGTTCATCCATGAGATAGATACCGTTTTCATGAAAGTAATCCTGTGCCAGCGCAAGAAAGCTTTCTCCATGTGATTTCTCATGGTAATGATGTTCTACGCCGCCTGGTCCTTTGGCGTATTCTTCTTCCATTGTAGCAACGTTATAAAAACTCTCCGCCCGCAGAAAATATCCGCCTGTCGCTTTGCGTGCGCTCTTAATCAGACGAATGGAACGAAATAAATCCGAATGGGTTTCTCTGGTGGAAAAGGCATAATTTATCGTTCCGCCTTCCGGATTAAATCCATATGCGGTCGCAATACCTTCCAGCAGCGTGGATTTCCCGGTTCCGTTTTCTCCCGCAAACAATGTCACAGGA
>JAFWJY010000135.1 GCA_017514525.1 Solobacterium sp.
AAGTATCGCAGAATACTCTGCGGTTCATGCCGGTCTCCTTGCGAAGATTCCGGATCCGGGTCTGGCAATCTGTACACTCTTTACTCATATGATTGAACCTAACAATAACACTATAGCACACTATTTATGCATTGCATAAATTATTATTCATAAAATTATGGGCTCATTTTGAACCCAAAATTCCTGTCCACCAAATTCCTCCCAAAATTAAATCACTTGGGTTTCCTTTGGAGGACTTTCTGACATCTCCATCCCGGATGGAGCGCTCTGCCATCTGAGCTATGCCCCGGCATTCATGTACTTCCATATTAACATCTATTGCTGAATCATGATTGATTGTTCATCAGAGCTCATCATAATAGTTATTATGTTTTGGTGTAATATAGTACCGTACCTGCAAGGACGTGGGGTTCCGCGTCCTTTTTCTTGGCAAAGTCATCAAAACCCTGGATAGTCCGGAACCCAAAAAAGCTCAAACGTAGAGATCATGGAAAAAACCTCCAGGCATATCATTTGCGTGTGGTTAGCGAAACTGCAACGAAGAATATGAAGAAGTATTTATCATGGAATTTGCGCTATAAAGCGCAGCTATGCTCGCATATATAATACCGCCGGCTTAGCCGGTGAATATTAATTGTGCTTTTGAAATGTTCTGCAGAAAAAATCGGTACTGAAAGATCTGGTACAGACGGTTGAATATACAGAAAAAAGAAAGCTTGGAATTGTCCTGAATCTGAAAAAAGCCTGACTGGGGAAAGAGAATCGGGATCAGGCTTTTTATAATTATTCAGATGCGGAAGAACAGACCGGTTCCTCTTATCCGAACGAAATTGGTTTTACTGTGGAAGTATGGTTATAGTTTGCAGTATGCTTTTGCAATCTCTGAACCAACAGCAGCATTGTTGAATACAAGCTGGATGTTTGCCTCAAGGGACTTTCCGCCTGTGATCTCGGCGATCCGGGCGAGCAGGAACGGAGTGATCTCCTTGCCTGTGATATGCTTTTCCTCAGCTTCTCTGACCGCGTCATCTATTACTGCATTGATTTCATCTGCATCATAGGAATACTCTTCCGGAACCGGATTGGCAATCAGGATTCCGCCTGTCAGACCGAACTCCCTCTTCGCCTTTATGACAGATGCTGCATCTTCCGCATCCTTCAGTTCATAGTCGACTTTCAGACCGCTTTTGCGGGTATAGAAAGCAGGCAGTTCCTGTGTCTGGTATCCAAGAACCGGAACTCCTTTTGTTTCCAGTACTTCCAGGGTTTTAGGAAGATCCAGGATTGCTTTTGCCCCGGCACAGATTACAGTTACGTTGGTACGGGCAAGTTCCTCCAGATCGGCAGATATATCAAACGTATTCTCGGCACCGCGGTGGACTCCGCCGATGCCGCCGGTGACGAAAAAATCAACACCTGCCTCTGCAGCGAGGATCATCGTCGTCGCAACTGTTGTCGCACCCCAGGATCCCCTGGCAAGGATGACGGGCAGGTCACGTCGGGAGACCTTAGGAATCGTCATACCGCGCTTTCCGAACTCTTCAATCTCATCGGGTGTCATACCTACGACACCGATACCGTCAATGATACCGACAGTTGCAGGAATTGCGCCATGATCCCGGATGATCTTTTCGACAGCCAGTGCTGTCTGGACGTTTTGAGGGTAAGGCATACCGTGAGAGATTATTGTGGATTCCAGTGCGATGACTGGTTTCTTCTCAGCAAGAGCTGTTTTGACTTCTTCGTTGGCTCTGACGTTCATTGGATAGCCTCCCTTATTCTTCTTCCAGTGCTGCAATCAGTTTGTCCCAGTACGGCAGCATCTGTGCCGGGTTGAGAACACCATACTCTGTAATGATGCCTGTGATGTTGCGGGCAGGCGTGACATCAAAGAACTGGTTGATGACTTCAAGATTGTCAAACGAAGGAAAATCATCCTCTGATACCAGTTCCCACTGGGATCTTCTTTCAAGCTCTACAGGTCTTCCGTAGAGGGTTCTTGTGTCGAGTTTATACAATTCACTGGCAAAATACACGGGTTTCTTGCAGGCGAGCGCAAGCTGTGCAATCTGGGCAGAACCCATTTTGTTTGCCACGTCACCGTTCGTGCATAGTGTGTCAGCACCCATGATAATCAGGTCGGCTTTCGGCATGAATTCCCATGCAGAGGCATCAGAGATAAAGATGACCTTCTGCCCGCATTCCTGCAGTATTTTTACTGCGTTTCTGGATTCACGCAGCGGGCGGGATTCCGTACAGATAACAGTAAACTTTTTCCCGTCCAATGTTGCCTGCTTATAGATTCCCATAAGCGTAGATGAATAGGAATGCATCATTACAGTACCGCCGTCCGGAATAAGGTTTGCGCCGTAAACCGCTAGTTTCTCGACAGCTTCAAACGACTTTTCTATGATGTTTTCACAAAGCTTGACGGTTTTCTCTTTCAGTTTTGTGATCGACCATGCGCTGTTTTTCTCCACAAAACTCCTTACGATTGTCGAAGAGTTATAGATGGTAGCCATTGTCGGCTTGTAATCATGCAGTTTCTTTTCCAGATTGCACACCCGCGCATACAGCGCTTCATATGTTGGAAGATCTTCCTGCTCGATGGCCAGCTTATATGCCCATGCGGCACTGCGGCCGAACGGGCTGCCGCCTCTGACGTTCATGTTCTCAATCTCCTGCAGAACATGCTCTGCACTGCGGAATTCAATATCCTTGACTCTTGTCGTTTCCATTGGTGTCCTC
>JAFWJY010000136.1 GCA_017514525.1 Solobacterium sp.
AGTCTCGACTCTTTTGATTTGAAAACATCAAGCTGGATCGCTACGCCGGATGATATCCGCAGCAAAGGCGGGGCGCTGTTCTGTGAACGGCGCTATGATACCGTGTTCACTTTTCACAACGGCGCGGATTCATACTATTCTATGCGCGGGTTCAGAGGGTATATTCTTGTCTGAGTACCGGGCTCAATGATAAAATCGTTGCGATTTCTTGGACTGTAAAATCGACAAATTCCAGTTTGTCGGGGCACCTGTTGGCAAGAAATTTCGGAAGATAGCTTCTAAACGTGGAATTAGCGGGTTTAAATATTCTTATCCATCATTACGAATCAACTGAAGGAGACCAGCGATGCCTTTTATCCAAAAAGACTTACCCCAGTATCATTACGCAGATGATGACGGATTGATCGGTCTGCGCGGTGCAATGTATTATTTCCAGAACATCCACACCTGGCATCTGCATTCAGTCGACAAAGGGAACGATGTCCTGCCGCAGAAATATGAAGCAGGCTGGATCTATACCCGATATCATGTCGTTTTGAAACAAAAGATGGACTACCGTGGAGAACTGACACTCCGTGCCTGGATGGAGCCGTACCGGCAGCCGGTGTTGGTGAATGAAAACATCGAAATCTTGCAACATGGAAAAATCGCCGCCTGCGGAAAGTTGGAGTGCTGTGTGTTCAGCCTCGCCAGGCAGCGTCCGCTGCGCCTGACCGCAGTCGATTTTCCGGAGAATTTTGCCGAAGATGTCCCGAATGATATTCCGGATTTCCTCGGAATTGAGAAGACAGCGGACGGAACGGAAGAGCGTTATATCCGTACAGTCCGGGCATCCGACCTTGATGTAAACCGGCATATGAACAACCTGCACTATATTGCCATGTTCCAGGATGCCTATGGCAGCAGTTTCTGGCGGGATTTTTCCCCGAAGGAAATGGAGATCTGCTTTATGTCCCAGTGTAAGGAAGGAGAAGCAATCTCGGTCCGCAGCAAAATGACAGGAGATGCTGTGCATTTCGCCGCGCTGCACCAGAATGGACAGATTGCTTCCGTGGCTGATTTCAGGAGATAGATTAATCATTTACTTGCAATGAAACTGGTAAGAGAATTTAACGCACTCCGGCAACGAAAAAGCAGCAGGTACGAGACCTGCTGAATTGCCGGAGTGCGTTAAATTACCAATGGACTAAACCGCCCACGCGACCAAGTATGGAAAAAGTAAAAGTCGCAATACCCCAAAGTTGGGACGAAGGCGGCAAACCAGATAACCACCGCAACAATTGTCGTAGTGACTGGTAACGGAAATCATGTATAATGGGCATAATCAACGAGGAGGGATTACAGTGTTTAAATTCTGGGGTGACGGCTCACAGGAATCCATGGATCTGGTTAATGCTATCCGAGTTCGAAGCACAGACAATTTCAACTGGACGTTTATTTTCATCCTGGCGGTTGTCTTCTACGTTTATTGGACAGAGATTCATAAAAAGAATTACGAGGTTGTCTATGCCGGACTGGCTCTGTACGGTGTGCACTGGCTGTATGAAATCTGCAACGCTGTCATTGGAAAAGCCTTTGGCTATCCGCTTTGGTCGGTCAGCAATGAATCCACAACTTTCATTTTGCTGATTGGCGTATGCTGGGAGTTATCGATGATGTTCTCGCTGGCAGGTATCATTTCATTCAAGATGATGCCGCAGGATCGGACAAAGAGATACCTGGTCGGCAAGCTCGGAAAGAACGGAATCCGCTGCAAACTGGTTACAGCCCTGGAAATGGCGCTGCTGTTTGCACTGTTTGAATCGTTCCTTGCGGGTACAAGCAATCACTCCTTCATCTGGGTATACCGCTGGTGGGGTGTAATCCCAGTCTTCATCACAACTTATATCCCATTCTTCCTGGCAAGTAACTATGTGCCGGATATGGAGCCGAAAAAAAGAAAGACATTCCTGATCACAGAATGGGCGTTGGTGGCTGTCCTTCTGATCGTACTGATTCCGTTGGGAATTATCTGATACTTGCAGTTCACAGCGAGGTAAAAACATGAGCAGGATCAAAGATTTGCAGAACAGGTTCCATGTTTCCGCTGCAGAAGTTGACGAGCAGGACACACATCAGGTTATCGTAATTGGCGTTGCTGCCATTGTTCCGCATAACGCGATGGCGGACAGTCTGATGGAGGAAATCTCTCTGTTCGTGGAAGAAAACTGCGAAGCGGAGATCCTGGATGAAACACACGAAATCAGATGATTGGTGTGGAGGCGTACCGATGGATACATTCTCATTGGTTATCATTGTTGTAGTTGCCGGAAGCTTTCTCTATGCCGGATATAACATCTGGCGAACGAAG
>JAFWJY010000137.1 GCA_017514525.1 Solobacterium sp.
GTGGTGGCCGTTCAGCATCGGATGACGATTGTTAAGGAATTTGATCCGATGGTGGATGCGGTGTATCACATTGAAGGCGATGTCGGGGGACTGGATGTGGAGGTCAAAGACGGCCGGTGGCACGTGATCAACGAGCAGTGCCCCAATCATGTCTGTGCGCAGATGGGATGGATGGGAATGGAAGATAATCTCATGCCAATCACCTGTCTTCCGAACAATATTGTGATCTTCCTGCAGGAGTCGCCGGATGGGAATTGAGCGAAACAGACGGTTCACTTACCTGGCGATGCTGTCGGCGGTGGCAATCGCTCTGAATCTGCTGGAGTCGATTTACATCGGGCCGATCTTCGGCGTGCTGCGTCTTGGCCTTGCCAATATCGCGGCATTGCTTGCACTGAAGCTGATGAGCCGGACAGAAATGGTCATTGTCAATGTCATGCGTGTCGTGATTGGCAATCTTCTGAGAGGTACAATCTTCGGAAGTACTTTCTGGATCAGTTCCGGCGGCGTGCTGCTTTCCAGTACCGTTATGGTTCTGCTGGATTTGGCAGGTGCCTCGGTCCTGTTTACTTCCATATGCGGATCCATCGCACATTCGCTTGGACAGGTGCTGATCGTATCCTTTATCTATAAACAGATCGGCATGACGGCGATCCTTCCATACCTTCTGCTGGGCTCCATACCGACCGGTATTGCGATCGGCGTAACCGCGAATCTGGTTCTGAAACATATTCGTCCTCTTACCGAAAAACGCAGATAGTGACCATGAGTCATTATCTGTTTTTTCATATATTTGGATGGTAATTTCCTATATAATGAAACCATTCAAAAGAGGAGAACTTATAATTATGTCCAAAAGGTTCGATGTGACTGCACTTGGCGAACTCCTGATTGATTTTACCCAGAATGGGATGTCGGAACAGGGCAATCCTGTTTTTGAGGCGAATCCGGGAGGTGCTCCGTGCAATGTACTGTCCATGCTGTCCCGCCTCGGCCGAAAGACCGCATTTATCGGTAAAGTCGGAAATGACGGGTTCGGCAAGCAGCTTACCGAAGCAATCAAAGAGGTAGGCATCAATGCCGAGGGGCTTCTGTACGATGATGAAGTTCACACTACGCTTGCGCTGGTTCATACACTGGCAGACGGTGACCGGGATTTTTCATTCTACCGTAATCCGGGAGCGGATATGAATCTGAACGAGAATGAGCTTCCGACCGATCTGATCAAAGATGCGAAAATCTTCCATTACGGAACGCTCTCCCTGACCGATGAACCGGTCAAGAGCGCAACGCATAAGGCGGTTGCGACTGCGGAAGCGGAAGGTCTGCTGCGTTCGTTTGATCCCAACCTGCGTCCGCCGCTCTGGAAGAGTCTGGACGATGCGAAACGGGAAGTTGACTGGGGCCTGCAGCACTGTGATGTGCTGAAGATTTCCGATAATGAAATTACCTGGTTCACCGGTCTTGACGACTATGATGAAGGCATCGCATATCTCCGGAAGAACTATCCGGATATCAAGCTGATCTGTCTGTCTCTGGGACCGGACGGGAGCCGTGCTTATTACAAAGATGTCCGAGTGGAAGTAAAGCCGTTCCTGCAGAAAGAAACCATTGAAACGACCGGAGCCGGCGATACGTTCGGCGCCTGTGTGATCGACGGGGTCCTGGAAGAAGGAATTGATAATCTCGATGCGGAAAAACTGACACGGATCCTGACATTTGCCAATGCGGCAGCTTCCATTGTCACAACCAAAAAAGGAGCTCTGCGCGTAATGCCGGACAGAGCGACTGTTGAAGCGTTTATCGCTTCCTTCAAAGGATAACCGGCAATTCTTATGAGATCAGAAAAGAAACGTGATCCGGTGTTTGTGAAACGTCTGGACGAATGTATTGATGAACTGAAATGGCTCTATATGGAGCTGTATCAGGACGAACATGCGTTTGAGTATTTCACAGACATGCTGTATCAGTTCTATACGGATCGTTCAAAGCCACTGAAAAAGTGGGATGAGAAGCGCATCGCTGCAAAGGACTGGTATAAAGGCAATCAGATGCTTGGCATGGTAATGTATGCCAATGCGTTTGCGAAAAACATCAGCGGCGTGCACAGGCATCTGGATTATATCGAGGAATGCGGCATCAATTATCTCCATCTCATGCCGCTGCTGGAATCTCCGGAAGGAAGAAGTGACGGCGGTTATGCGGTCAGCGACTTCCGCAAAGTGGAGCCTTCGCTCGGTACGATTGAAGATCTGGCGGCACTGTCAGCCGATTGTCATAAACGCGGTATTTCGGTCTGCCTGGACTTTGTCATGAACCACACCAGTGAAGACCATGAATGGGCGGTAAAGGCAAAGCAGGGAGATATCGAATGTCAGAACCGGTATTTCTTCTACGATGACTGGACCATTCCGAATGAATTTGAAAAAACGGTGCCGCAGGTATTCCCGACAACGGCTCCGGGCAACTTCTCCTGGAATGAAGAGACCGGAAAGATCGTGATGACCACCTTCTATCCGTACCAGTGGGACCTGAACTATGCCAATCCGACCGTCTTCAATGATATGACGGCGAACATGCTGTTTCTGTGCAATAACGGCGTGGATATCATACGGCTGGATGCAGTCCCGTATATCTGGAAAGAACTTGGAACCACCTGCCGCAATCTGCCGCAGGTTCATAACCTTGTACGGATGATGCATATGGCGGCAGATGTTGTCTGCCCGGGAACACTCCTGCTTGGGGAAGTGGTTATGGAACCAAGCAAAGTCGTCCCGTACTTCGGAACTGTTGAGAAGCCCGAGTGCCAGATGCTCTATAATGTCACAACGATGGCCAGTACCTGGCATACGCTTGCCAGCCGCAGCGTCAAGCTGCTTTCCCATCAGCTTGAGACGGTGTTCGCACTGCCGAAGGATTATACATTCCTGAATTATCTCCGCTGTCATGATGATATCGGATGGGGTCTTGATTACGACTATCTGGAGTCGGACGGTCTCAAACAGATCCCGCATAAGAAA
>JAFWJY010000138.1 GCA_017514525.1 Solobacterium sp.
AGGTGCGGACTTTTGGTAATGCCGAATACTGTGGACCCGCTTCCGGACATCAGCACACCGTCAAACCCAAGTTCTGTGAGCTGTTCTTTTACGTCACGGATCTCTTCCACTAACTGCAGGGAGATATCTTCAAGACTGTTTCCAAGTCTTGAAATCATGCCTTCATAATCTCCCTGTTCCAATGCCGTCTTCATTCCATCCACATCCGGATGAACAATGGTATCGAAGTTCAGCCCCCCAAAGGCTGCCTTCGTGCTGACGCCCCGGCGCGGCTTTACCAGCAGGATGCCAAAGTCAGAGACACAGTGGAATGGCTGAATCTTTTCTCCGATCCCTTCAACCAGAGCCGGACGGTTGACCGTACAGAACGGCACATCCGCCCCAAATTCCTTCGCGATTTCAATCATCTCTTCCTGTGACAGATCCAGGCGCATGATCTTATTGATCATACGGATCGCTGCGGCCGCATCTGCCGACCCTCCTGCCAGCCCTGCCTGGGTCGGAATGTGCTTCTGCAGGATGCAGGAGAAGTTCTGTGTAAACCCGCATTTTTCCTGCATGACATGAATTGCCTTGATGACGGTATTCTTGTCATTCACCGGAAGATAGGCACGATTGAGCTCCATTGTTGTTTCATCCGCCGGATGAATTTCCAGCACGTCATAGAAATCAATCGGAACCATGATCATGCGCAGCTCATGGTAGCCGTCTTCTCTTCTTCTTACTACATCCAGACAAAGATTGATCTTTGCGTAAGCCCGTTCTTTCATTGTTCGTTTTCCTTTACTGCCTGATACAGGTTTTCAAATGCGGCGACATCCAGCGCCTGCGCCCGTACACCCGGTTCCAGACCTGCCTGTTCCAGGATCCGCGCTGCCCTCTCTGCGTCACCGACATATTCTTTAAGATTATTATATAAGGTCTTACGGCGTTGCTGAAAAGAAGCACGGACCAGTTCAAAGAATCCGGATTCCAGCTTTCGGTCTGCCCTGCGATGAAACTGAATGATGGCACTGTCGACATTGGGGGAAGGAGAAAACGCGGTACGCGGTACGGTAAACAGACGCTTTACCTCATAGAGCACCTGACTCTCAACAGACAGCGCGCTGTAATCAGGCGTTCCCGGCTTTGCGCTGAAGCGGTCACCAACTTCTTTCTGAACCATGACCGTGATGTATTCCACCTGCTGCGGGCCTTCAAACAGTTTGAACAGAATCGGTGTTGTGACATAATACGGCAGATTCGCGCATACATTGACGGAACCATACTTCGCCGCCAGTTCGTTTACCGACTGTTCCAGATCACACTCCAGAAAATCCTGCAGAATGATTTCAATATTGTCGTATTGTGAAAGCTCCTGTTCCAATACCGGCAACAGCCGTTCATCCACTTCATAGCTGCGAACATGTTTACTGCGCAGAGCCAACTGTTCGGTTAAAGAACCGATGCCTGGGCCAATCTCGATGACTGCGCCTTCACAATGGGAAGCCTCTGCTGCACGCGCCACGACCGAAACATCAATCAGAAAATTCTGCCCATAGGTTTTCTTCGCATGCAGACCATAGGCATTCAGAATTTCTCTCGTTCTTGCGACACTGGCAATTGGTTTACTCATTCTTCAGTCTGTTCTCCACTTCCTCTTTTGTGATGCCCAGTTTGTTCAAACTCTGACGCAGAGTTTTCGCACTCCCGTGCCCGATATGAAACGCCTTTGCGACCTTCTTACGAAGCGCTTCACTCCTGTCAGTTCCCAGTAAGCCAAGCTCATAGAAATCTGCTGCACGAATGGATTCTTCAGTTTTGTCGTTCTGCCACTCAACGGTATGATCCAGTGCTTCTTTCAATACTTCATAGGAGGCATGTTCGACGCCGACTTTACGGGTCGTGCGGGCTTCTTCCTTCATGACATAGGCGTGTTTACACCCCGGTACCGCTTCATCGATCCAGCGGCGTATCTTTGCGCCGGGTCCATCCGGATCGGTAAATACAATTACACCGCAGCGGTCCTTCGCGGCCTGAATCTCTTCCAGTACGCCATCCCGCATGCCAAGGCCTCCGGTAATGATGGTTTCGCAATCAAAGAATTCCTTCAGCCTGGCACTGTCATGCGCGCCTTCCACGACGATTACTTCCTTTATGACTTCTTTCATTTCAGCTCCAGAAACCGATGCCAGTTGGATTCAATCTGTGCGGCAATCGCTTCCGTTTCCATATTCCGGCATTCTGCCATCTTAGCGACAATATAGGGAATATTGGATGGCTCATTTCGGGTTCCCCGCACCGGCTCCGGCGCCATATACGGACTGTCTGTTTCGGATAACAGATAATTGAGATCCATCGATGCCACAACTTCCCGTGCGTGCCTTGCGTTCTTAAACGTAACCGGGCCACCCAGGGAAAGGTAATACCCAAGTCTGATAAATTCCCGACCCATTTCTGCACTGCCGGAAAAGCTGTGCATTAAGCCATGGGTACGATGTTCTTTCATGATATCAAAGGTATCCTGCATCGCATCACGACTGTGTACACAGATCGGTTTCTGAAGTTCATTGGCGAGAGCGATCTGTTCGATAAACAGCTCCCGCCGCTTTGCCCGCATTGCTTCATCTTTTTCCCAATAGTAATCGAGACCGATTTCCCCGATACAGGTACATTCCGGGTCTTTCATCACACGGTAAAACTCTGCTTTATCCGCTTCACTCAGTTCATTGACATCTGTTGGAAAGATACCGCAGCTGACTTTGATATGTTCACGATCCTGCCTGGCATAAGCCATTGCCTTTTCTGCCTCGCTCCATGAGGTGCACATGATATTGAGCAGTGTAACGCCCTTCTCATTTGCCCGTGCAATTACACCTTCAAAATCAGATTCAAACGCCTCATCAAACAGATGGCAATGACTGTCGAGATATGTAATATGACTCATACAATACTGTTTACTCCATATGGACTGCTTGCCTATGTATTATACAGGAGGCAGGATCACAAAAACGCAATCTGATCATTCAGACTGCATTTCCTTTTACTTCCCGACTTTCTCCCCGTTTATCATCACGACATTGATCGTCTCAACATCGATTGTTTCCCAGACGTGTTCCAGTACGTATGGCTCATTCTTCAGATACTGATCCAGTTCCTCTCTGGTCTCAAAGTTCAGAATCAGCACCGACCCCTTCAGCTTACCCGCTTCATCCAGCAGCCCTCCGGCACAGACAACATGCGTGCCGAGCTTTGCCATTCCTTCGAGATGTCGTGGACGTACTTCCATGCGCTTTTCCAGCATATTTGCGCCATCATGCGCGGTAACAATAAACTGCATACGATTCCTCCTGTTATTTGCCCAGACAGAACCGGCTGAAGATCTCATCCAGCAGATCGTCCCGTCCGGTTTCTCCGGTTATTTCCTTTAATGCATACCATGCGTTCTGCAGGTCCACTGTCACAAGATCAATTTCATCTCCTGCATTCAGCGATGCCAGTACTGCCTCCATGGATTGTTTCGCATTGATTGCCAGCCCGATCTGCCGCTCATTATTAAGCGTCTCTTCCTTTGCGGCAAGCAGGCCTTCCGCATACATGGCTTTGATCCGTTCAATCAGCGGCTCTATGTCTTTATTGATTGCCGAGATCGACAGCTGTCCCTCTACTTCCGTCTGATCATTTTTGTTGTATACGATAATGCGCTTATAGCCTTCCGTCAGATCCAGCAGTTTCTGATCTTCTTCCGTAATGCCGGCTGTACTGTCGATCACAACAATGACAAAGTCTGCCTGGTCCAGTGCTTTTATGGATTTCTCAATCCCGATCTGTTCGATCACATCGCCTGCTTCATGAATACCTGCGGTATCTATCAGATTCAGGGTAAGATCATCAATGCGCACGGTTCCTTCCACAAGGTCTCTGGTCGTTCCGGCAATATCCGTTACGATTGCCTTATCCTCTTCCAGCAGCGCATTCAATAACGAGGATTTCCCCACATTCGGCCGTCCCAGGATTACAGTATTCAGCCCGCTGCGGATAGTTACGGCCGCCTGTGCTTTCCGGATCAGCGCATCGATTTCTTTGATCCACTCCTTAACCCTTGGCTTCAGTTCTTCTTCGGACAGCTGATGCACATCATCATATTCCGGGTAATCAATATTTACTTCGATCATCGCAATGATCTGGCTCAACGAATCGATCAGCGGCTCCAGCAGACGTCTGACACTTCCCTTTATGCCATGAACCGCAGATCTTGCGTTGACTTCATCAGCTGCTTTGACCAGGTCATTGACTGACTCCGCCTGCGACAGGTCCATTTTCCCATTCAGAAATGCACGTTCCGTAAATTCGCCACGGCGTGCCATACGAGCTCCGCTGCCAAGCACCAGCGACAGCACCTTTCGTGTCACGAAGGACCCGCCATGGCCAGAGATTTCAACCAGGTCTTCTCCGGTATAGGATTTTGGCGCACGGAAAACCGTCACCAGTACTTCATCCACCGGCTCTTCGTTTTCCCGGATTTCTCCATAATGCACGGTATAACCATTCGCATTGCGGATATCTTTTGAAAAGATACGATCTACACAGGCAATGGCGGTATCCCCGCTGACGCGGATGACGGATAAGGCACCGCCGGAAGCTGTAGCGATCGCTGCGATTGTTTCACTCATAGCTGTCGTCCTTCTGTTATATCAGCATCGCAAAGAAGTTTGCGAAGATGACTGTAATAATACCCGATGTAACAATGGCCAGAGAACTCATTGCGCCCTGTGTTTCTCCGAGCTCCATTGCCCTGGCGGTTCCGATCGCATGGGCACTGGTTCCAAGTGCCAGGCCTGTCGCAATCGGATCTGTAATCTTTAACGCTTTGCATAACGCTTCACCGATGATATTGCCAAAGATGCCGGTCACAATGATTACCGCTACGGTGATTGCGGTAATACCGCCCAGCTCCTGCGCCACACCCATGCCAATGGCTGTGGTAATGGATTTCGGCAGAAAGGTCACATACTGTTCGTGAGTAAACCCAAACAGCAGTGACAGCGCAAATACAGAACCCATACTGGCAATACAGCCGGCAAGGATGCTGACTAGTATCGCCTTGATATTCTGTTTCAGCCGATCCAGCTGCTGGTACAGCGGAACCGCCAGCGAAACGGTTGCCGGCGTCAGAAACCAGCTGATATAGTTCGCACTGGCATTATACGTATCATAATCGATGCGCGCGCATAACAGCACCGCAATCACCAGAACGATTGCGATCAGCAATGGATTCATAAATCCCCATCCGGTTTTCCGCTTCAGATACATGCCCAGGAAATACGCCAGTAACGACAGTACCGCACCAGCGGTGGCAGATGCCGCAAAAAGATTATTCATGGCGCTTCCCTTCCCGTTCGATCAGAACCATCGCTGTCTTTCCGGTTACTGCCATCACAATGACCGTCGTAACGACAAGTATTACAACGGTCTGAAGCAGAATCGGTTTCAAGTCTGCCCAGGATTCAATCAGCCCGACCGCAGCCGGTATAAACATGACCGGCATAATTTCGATCAGGAAGATTGCGGTTTCTTTCACGCTGTCCAGCGGAACCACATGCGTGCATAGAAGCACAAACAGCAGCACGAGTCCGTAAATACTGCCCGGTATTGGCAGGGGTACCGCGTAACGTATCAGTTCTCCGATCCCGGTAATGAACAGTATCAGCACAAATTGTTTCAAGTATTTCATATCATTTTACCTGTTTGTTTTATCTTAACAGGTACCGTATGGTTTTTCTTCCGAATTCCCTGAAGATTGGATAAGACCGCACCTTTTCGATGCGGTCTTCACTGTCAGGATTTCTTTTTTCTCGTTCCTTGTTTCGGTTTCTTGACAGGCTTCTTTGTCTCAAGTCTGCGGGTTCCAAGCAGGTAGCGCATCTCTGCACCCTTGGAAATATTACCGTCCAGTTTCAGCTGCCCGTTTACGAAGAGCTTACTCCAACTGGCGGTACCGATTGCCATGTTGTACACATTATCGAAGCTGGTGCTGAACGACACATCCGCATCATTGTATGTATACGGACGCATCTCCATCCCTTCTTTGGTGAATTTTACATAGAACGCTCCTGCGCCAGGCCCTTCAATATGAATCTCACAGACGGTCTGATAATCATCCGGCTGCCGGGCAAGATACTCGTCCTGTGCTTCCTTGAGGTCACCGAATACAACTTCCAGCGCCTCATAGGCATCCTTGAAGGTGACATTTGGATCAAAGCCATTGCCACAGATATCGGGATACATCTTCATGTATGCCTGTGCGGACTTCTTCCAGGAGAAGTCTTTGCGCATACACCGGTCTTTAATCACTTCAAATACGTCATGTTCCGCAAAGTAGATTTTAATCGCTGAATCAATTGCCAGCATCATTGACTTCGGGCGATATTCCACAAAGCTGAAGCCATCGCCGATCCCGTCAAATTCAGAATACGGACGTACGGTATCCTTTAAGCCGCCGGTCTCATGAACGATTGGAATCGTACCATAGCGCATTGCCATCATCTGTGATAACCCGCACGGTTCAAACGCAGACGGCATCAGGTAGAAGTCCGCGCCCGCAAATACCCTGGCGGCCATCTCTTCCGTATACTGATCCGAGAAGCCAAACTGACCTTTATACAGTTCGGCGCAGTTGTAGAAATAATCTGTATACTTCCGGTCTCCCTGACCGAAGATGATCAGCTGAATTCCCTTTTTCATCATAACGGGAAGCACCTTCTGAATCAGATCAATGCCCTTCTGTTCCACCAGTCTTGCGACAACCGCGAACAGCGGCCAGTCTTTTTCTTTCTTCAGACCAAAGGTTTCCTGAATGTATTCCTTGCAGGTTTCTTTTCCGTCTTTGATCGCCGCAGAGAAGTTGCACGGAATGCGCGGATCCTTGCTTGGATCATAGTGGTCCGGATCAATTCCGTTCAAAATTCCATACATCTTGGATTCCACCAGATCACATACGCCTTCCAGACCTTTGCCGTACTCATGCATATGCAGTTCTCTTGCGTACTGCGGGGACACGGTGGATACCGCATCCGCCATTAACATGGCGCCCTTCATCAGGTTTACATCATGCCGGTTTTCATACTCATACCCAAGCGCGCCTTCGTACCATCCCGGATCAAGCGCAAACGTTGTGGTCAGGTCTTCTACGCCAAACTGCCCCTGGTAGGCAATGTTATGAATGGTAAAGACGGTACGGATATTGCGGTAATCCGAACGCCTTGCCTGATCATCTTTCAGATAGATCACCGAAAGCGCTGTTTCCCAGTCATTGCAGTGAAGGATATCCGGAATGAAATCCAGCTGCGGCAGTACTTCGATCACCACCTTGGAAAACCATGCGAACCGGAATTTATCATCCGAATACCCATACAGACGATCCCGGTAAAACAGTTCTTCATTATCCACAAACCATACCGGGACATCAGACAATACCCCGCGGAATAAACCGCAGTACATATCCGCATCCCCTAACCGGATATACGTATTGCCCACATATTCCACTTCATCCGCAAACCGCTCTTTTACGCATTTGTAATACGGCGTGATGATTTCGACTTCATTGCCGGCTTTCTTTAATGCCGGCGGTAAAGAAAAAGCCACATCTGCCAGACCGCCCGACTTGGAATACGGTGCACACTCACTCGTCGCAAATAATAGTTTCATTTTCAGCTCCTGAACTAGTTATGTTAGGTACATTTTACCATTCACCGGTTTGTTTTACACATATCAGAAAAGGCCGAAATGATATGATCCGGCCTTTCCATCCAACTCTTTATTCTTGAGCTATTTATTTCGTGCAGTCTTCCACCCAGGCAATAAAGTTTTCGGTGCTGTTTCCACTGCGTTCTGCCTGCGTATGACCCTGACCCCATACGGTTTCAAAGTCCACGGAATCTACGTCGCTGTAATTCTCCAGTGCCAGCGCAAGATTCATTTCGGTAGATAACGCACAATCGCCCTGGTTTATACCGGTGCGGATGCGCCAGTATTTGGCGACCGTTGCGGTTCCATAGCCCTCATTGCTTTCCAGAAGGTAATAGAGCGGTGTATACATATTTACTCTTATATCCACGGTATTGCCAACACTGTCCGTTTTAGCCAGATCGCTTTCATATGCGCTTGCGTAGGTGCTTCCAAGATCGTTCAGAATCGAAGCCAGGGAGCTGTCAAAGTGGGCGCCGTTTCCATCGCCATAGCCAAACAGCGTGTTTTCTCCCTGCCCTGCATCCAGCTGGTCAAACGCACCAAGATTCTTGGAGGCAGACTTCAGGTTCTTCACAAAGGAGGCAATGCTGGTAATTGATACGGTATTGGTATTGGCGTCATACACAACCCATTTCCCATTGGCATTTAATGCGTCAATGTAATCCTGTGCTGTTTCATAGGTCCCGGACAGTGACAGTCCGGAAGATGTTTCATTCCGCTCAATATCATCCACTGCTTCAAAACTCATTTCACCGGATCCATCCGGTCCGCCTTCCCCATTTCCGGAAGGCCGTTCCGGGAACTCTCCATTCCTCTCACGGGATGGCCGTTCTCCATCATGTGAGCCACGGCCACCCATCATACCTGATCCGCCGGAAGAAGCTTCATACGGGAAGGTGGTATCCGCAAGGAAGTTATTCAGAGAACCTTCAATGACACTCTTCATGTATTCATAATAAGAGCCTGCCTGATAGATGCCCTCTTCCGATTCTTCCAGCGTCAGCACGTTGCCGGCTTCATCTTTTAAGCCTGCTTCATTGATATAGGTCGCAAAGGCATTTGCCAGTGCGTCAGAGATTGCCTGTTCTTCTTCCGAAAGTCCGTCTCTCGTACAGCCAAGCATCCATTCATACGCTTCATCTGCTGTATCGAGATTTGTGATCGGGCACCAGTCCATTGAACCAAGGATGGCATCGCTGACTCCCTGCACAGCTCCAATGGCTTCCAGATACGGTTCATACAGCGCGCTGTCTCCGGATGCGCCTACGATTGCGGACTGCGCTCCGCCGCCAGACATGCCAAAGGTGAAAATTGATTCCGCAACACCCGGTACTGTTTCATCGGAATAGCGGATATAGCGGATCGCCGCTTTCAGGTCTGTTACACCTGCCGGTGCTCCGGCATCTCTGCCACGGCAGCCGGCATGCACATATACAAATCCCGCGGTTGTATAGTCCGTCACATCGGTATATTCACTTAACGCAGACTGCGCACTGTAGCCCGGCGTGTTGATTGGCATCACGATGGGAGCCGTACTGGCGGTATAGCCATTTACCGTCGCTTCCGTATTAATGGAACAGGTATAGGTTCCATCCCCGTTCGCTTCGCCATTCAGATACGCACCTGGCACAAATACCGCAAGTGTTTCATAGGTGCTGTCTGCCGGGTTTTCACAATAGGAAATCCCAATCTGGTAATACACATCATCGTCCGCATTGTACTGCCACGCACTGCTGTCGATCATTGACAGGTTGGTAACAACGGCCGAAGTTTCTGTCGGTGTCGTTTCCTCGGGCTGTGCGGTTTCCTGCACTGTATTGCCGCAAGCTGTAAGACTCAGACAAAGACCTGCGCAAAGTAGTTCTGTGAGTTGTTTCTTCATTTTCTTTTCTCCTGAACAGGTTTCAGTTTATAAAGAGTATGTGAAGTTTCTGTGAATCTTCTGATAATACCTTCTGAAAAAAGCCCTCCTTGTGCAGGAAGGCTGATGGTTTATTTCTCATTGCGGTATGGGTCAATGGAGTGAAGCGTTCCGTCTCCAGCCGGTTCAATTCCATTTACACTGGCTTGAGGAGCACTTGTTTTCAGAAACTGCGCGACTCTTCTGGCCTGGTCTTTGACTGCCATCTCGACCGGCAGTATCCCCTTTGCGGTCGTAAGATCAAGAAACATCTTACCCCGGTTATCCGTACGATACTGAATCGCTGTGATATCCGGATAGGTTAAGTCAAAGATCCTGCCTTTGTGATAGCCAAGCATCCGCTCTTCCAGAAAGAATGCCTGGCCGATCATAATCGCATCCGAAAAGTCATCCAGCTGCTTTACTTTTTTCAGCTGGGAATTAACCGTGAACTTTTCCTTGTAGTAAAAGAACATTACCAGAAACAGCACCACGCCAAACGCAATTCCGATATACCGCATCACAGGATTCCTGCTGGTGGTGTACAGAAACGCAAACACAAATACTCCCAGCGCAAGCCCTGGCAGTACAAAGACATATTTCATGGATATGAAAGACTGTATATATCGTTTTACCATATCTCTTACCTCTGTTTCCTGAGCCAGTCCGTAACGGCTGTTACCATCTGGTCTGCGTGAACATCAAAACAATGCGTGTCTCCCGGAATCAATACCAGTTTACTCTGTTCATACAATGAACTGCAGTCTTTGGATACCTGTACCGGTACGGTTTCATCTGCCTCACCATGCACGATTAATACCGGACCCTGATACCCCGGCGCAATCTGTTCCGGATAGATGGTCTGCGCAACCCGGATATAATTCCCGCTCAGCGTTTCTTCCTCCGAAATGGCAAGCTGTTCCGGTACATGATACGGATCAAACGGGATTCCGAGCAGTGTTCCTTCCCGTGCGTTTTCCGGGATCATCGCAGCCGGTGATAAGAGCACCAGCCCTTTGATCACATCTGCCTTCATCGCCGCTGCCAGCATCACCAGCAGTCCACCCTGGGAATGCCCGCAGAGATAAAGATCGGAAATGCCCTCCAGTGACCGTGCATAATCGATCACCGTTAATGCGTTATTCAGCCATTTATAGAGATTATGCTGGGTAAAGCTTCCGCCGCTCTGACCATGACCATACATCTCTGCCCGCAATACCGCAAAGCCAAGCTGTCTGACGCCATCCCGTACAGCCAATAGATGCGCTTCCTCCATATTACCGGTAAATCCGTGAATCAGGATCAGCAGCGGTACTGCACCTGTTGTTTGTTCCGGCAGTTCCAGTTCCACATGGAGCCGGATTACATCATCCTCAATAAACATAACTGCTCCTAAATCCAGCTGTAATCTCCGCCGGTAATCGCAAGGCTGAGCAAGGTATCATACTTTTCCACATTCTCTTCTCCTTCGATCACTTCCTGCAATACAGCTTCTTCCTTTACTTCCGGTAATACTTCATCCGGACCAATTTCCATATCAACGGTTTCCCCGCAGTAGGGACATACAATCCGCGGCGCGATTGCCGCATCCAGAAACCGGTTCTGACAGTTTTCACATACATAAAACCCGCAGCGCGTAGTTCCATCCGGTACATAGTACATACTCGTTACCTCTTATCACACGTATCCATTTTAGCCCATTAAGGAAAGAAAACGAGATGTCTTCCAACATCCCGCTGTACTCAGCTGTGGCTGATATCAATTTCAATGCGCATATCCGGAAATTCATTCTGCAGCTCTTCCTTCAGATGATGAATGTCTTCCGCTCTGTTTTTCATTTCCATGTTTTCCACAATGGAAAACGTAATCAGCTTTTCTTCAAAATCAATCGTAAAGGACTGTGCCCGCAATACGCTCTTATGTTTTAATACCCGTTCAATTATCCGGTCCCAGATTTCAGATGCCTGTTCGGACGTGATATTCGTTCCGATTATGCCAACCGAAGTTAGCGTAATGCCAAGCTCTGCGGCCTTCCGTTTGATGGAGCGGGTAATCACATTAATATCTGCGGCCGTTGTGGCTTCATCCACTTCAATATCAACCGAACCGATATTTACGCCTTCCCCATAGTTATGAATCAGCAGATTGGCGAAATTCATAACCCCCGGTTCCATTGTCAGTAAATGAACCATTTCTTTCCGCATCTGCGGATCCACCTTTCCGCCAATGATTTTAGTCATGGAATCCTTGATCATGTGGATACCGGTCTGAATGATCGCCAGAGAAATAATAATGCAGAGATAATGTTCCACATCAATTCCGGTAAACCGGTAGATTGCATAGGAAATCAATACTGCCACCGCAATCAGAGAGTCTCCCATACTTTCGGTACCGGTCATAATCATTGCGGCAGAACCCAGCTCCTTACCGCGCTTTTTCATGAGCAGTCCATACCAGAGCTTTGCGATCAGAGAGATCACCATGACCGATATCAGAATAAACGTATAGCGGGGCGGTTCATCCGGCACGATAATGGCCTGAATCGAACCGATGATGGACGATACACCGACATATAAGATAACCATGGTTATGACTAAAGAGCTGACATACTCCAGTCTTCCATAACCGAACGGATGACTCGCATCTGCACTCTTCGCACCGATCTTTGTGGCAATGACCGCAAAGACTTCCGATACCAGATCCGAAAGACTGTTTACACCATCCAGGATAACCGCATGGCTGTTGAATAAGGTACCGGCAATGAGCTTTCCCAGGGATAAGGAAAGGTTCATTACAATACCGATGATGTTATATCTGATGATTTCGTTATTTCTGTTCTGTGTTGTTGTCATATGAGTTAGAGCAAGCTAAGTATACATCAATGCCACAGGTGCACGCTATTCGATACAGTGATTGTTATCACTTCACCTGTTTCTTGTGTTCTGAAGACGCTGTTTTCGCAGCTTCAGAATCCAGAGATACAGCTTGCCGACTCCAATCAGAAACAGCAACAATACCAGAATCCACCATACACAGCCCATAAACGGAAGCTCGTTTGTAAATCCAAACGCACCAGCCGGACTGCCCCAGTTCAGAAAGAAGTATGGATAATGAATACCTTCCAGAAACTCCCATCCTGCAAGATAACTGATACCGCCCCAATCACTGTGATGCATTTAAGGACCAGGGATACATACTTGTCATTTTTTGTAATCTTCATAACTATTCTCTCTATTCACAATGAATATTATTTATTTTTATTGGTTGCTTACCTTGAACTCTTTTCACTTTTATACTTATGGGTTCTTTTCCAGATCCGGGTATG
>JAFWJY010000139.1 GCA_017514525.1 Solobacterium sp.
CAAAATCATTGGTGAGAAGGTCTATAACAAGGACCTTCAATTCTCCGACTGCCAGCCAATTCTTTTATCAGATGGAACGGTCTCCTGGTATGTTTCTGGTCGTGGTATGCTTAAATACTACAATATTGATCCTTATCATTTAAATGAGAATAATGCGCATCTTGTTCGGGAGTATTTAGTTACCTTTATTGATGAAGATGGAACTGTTCTTCAGTCTGAAAAAGCGGAAGAAGGTACAACCCCGGTATTCCATGGTGACAAACCAACAAAAGATCCAAATCAACAATATATATATGAATTTGACAAGTGGACACCGGAGATCGCATCAGTCACAGGCAATATTACCTATCAGGCAACATATAAATCTTCGTTGAGAAAGTATGCAGTCACATGGCTGAATGAAGATGGAACTGTTCTTGAAACAAATGAAGTAGAGTATGGAAAGACTCCAGCTTACAGTGGAACTACCCCAAGTAAGGAATCCGCTGGAGAGGTCACTTATGTGTTTACCGGATGGATCCCTGCCATTGTCCCGGTGACTGGAACGGCAACTTATACTGCAACCTTCAAAGAGGCTACTATTGATGACATCGTGAAAGATCTCGACAATGGATGGCATGAGATCAACAGCAACTGGTATTACGTAGAAAGCGGAAAACTGGTTAAGGGATGGAAACAAAGCGGTTCCACTTGGTATTACATGGATCCGGAGACCGGCGTAATGCAGACTGGCCTTCAGGAGATCAAGGGATCGAAGTATATCTTTGCTAACTCAGGCGCTATGCGGACAGGCTGGATCGACCTTGACGGAACCTGGTATTACGCACAGGCTTCCGGCGCGCTAAAAACCGGCTGGCTGCAGTCCGGAAGCACCTGGTATTACATGGATCCTAATACCGGCGAAATGGCAACTGGTTGGGTGAAAGTTGGTAGCAGCTGGTATTACATGAATTCCTCCGGTGCGATGGCAACAGGTTGGGTAAAAGATGGAGGTACCTGGTACTACATGAATTCATCGGGTGCGATGGTGACTGGATGGGTCAAAGTCGGAAACACCTGGTATTACATGAAAGCCAATGGCGCAATGGCTGCCAGTGAGTGGGTCACCGGTTATTACTGGATCAGTGCCAGCGGCGCATGGACCTATCAGCCGGTTGGCTCCTGGGAACAGAATTCTACAGGCTGGTGGTTTGGCGATACCTCAGGGTGGTATGCTAAGAATGAGACGCTGAAGATCAATGATGTCTTATATACATTCAATGCAGCTGGATATTGGGTAAAATAAAAAGAAAGTCTGATTCATTATCGTTTACTGAGAAAGGAGACCAAAATTGAAGAAGATAATAATTGCAATTGCACTTATTTTCGCAATGCTGTTTTCCTGCGTTGGTTATGCCGGCACTGCGAAAGCAGACGAAACGAATGGAATCATGTATTCCGGAACCATCGGAACGATCAACTGGTCGATTGATGATGCCGGTGTGCTTCTGATCGAAGGAACAGGAGGCATTCCGAACTACTCAGAAAACAACATGGCGCCATGGAGCACGTATGGTAGTTCGATCAAGCAAGCGCGTATTGCTGACGGGATTACTTCTATTGGTTCTCTTGCTTTTTATGGATGCTATAACCTGGAATCAGTTGATATTGCTGCAACAGTTACTGCCATAGAAATTGCAGCGTTCATCGATAATTCTCAATTGACATCCGTCACTGGGATGGATGGGGTTGTTAGGTTTGGCGATTTTGCATTTCAGGGCACCGGTCTGACAGAGTTCACTTTCCCGGAAACAACAGAAACAATAGGAAGAGATCTGTTTTATAATGTAAAAACCATAAAAGAAATCTATATCCCTTCCAAGGTCAGCTCCATCGGCAGTGAATTCAGTTATTGTACGCAGGGGCTGGAAAAAATTTACGTATCCGAGGATAATCCATATTATTCATCGGATGAAGGGATCCTTTTCAATAAAGACAAAACACTTTTGATCGCTTATCCGGCAGCAAAAACTGGTGAGTCCTATGTTATTCCGGACGGAGTACAGGAAGTTGCTAATTATGCGTTTGCATATCAGCAATATTTACAGAGCGTTACGATTTCAGATCAGGTTAGCAGCCTGGGAGAAGGTGCCTTTTTCTCAATGACTTCTCTGAACCATATTAAGATTCCGGCAAGTGTTACTTATGTAGGAATGTTTTTGCTGGAAGGATGTACTTCGCTTGAAGAACTGCATTTTTATGCGTCTGTTGAATCGACTTCCTATCGTATGTGCATGGGCTGCACTTCTTTAAAAGAGGCTACTTTTGATAATCCAAATATCCAGTCTTTCGATTTGCGCACGTTTATGGACTGTACGGCATTAGAGACAGTCAATCTTCCGGATAATCTGAAAACGATCCATGTCTATACATTTAAAAACTGTGGCGCCTTAACACATTTAGACTATCCTTTGACGATATCTTATATTGAGGCCGGTGCGTTTTCAGATTCAGGCATTAATGAATACCCTGATTGGCTGATCCCTCTGGAAAACGGTGATTATATAAAGGCTGAAAGCATCTCCGTAACAGGAACAATCGATTATGACTATGCATTCCAGGTATTGGATTTAGTCAATCAGGAAAGAAGCGCAGAAGGATTGGATCCGCTGTTTATGGATCCGGATCTGCTGGATGCTGCAATGAAAAGAGCAGCAGAATGCTCTGTTTCATTCTCTCATACCCGACCAAACGGGACAGACTGCTATACTGCCTGCGATAAAATATCCGGTGAAAATATTGCGGTCGGTCAGTATGACCCGGCAGGTGCGATGAATTCCTGGATGAACTCTTCCGGTCATAGAGAGAATATCCTTCGCAGCTCTTTTACCTCGATCGGAGTAGGATGCTTTTACGTGAATGGTTGTTACCATTGGGTACAGTGCTTTGGAAACAATAGCGGGGCTGCGGCATCCGCAAGCGGAACAAAGACAGTCACGGAAGACATTCTGATATCGGATCAGATATTTGAAAAGTCTGTTTTGTCTTTACAGGGACCAAGCGTCGTCGCTATTGGTACACAGCTCCAGTTGAGCCCTCAGTTCCATACGGAAGAATCATGGAACGATACGATTCTTGATCCGAAGAACCTGACCTGGTCATCCGATAATCCAAGTATTGCCTCTGTCACGGAGGACGGAACTATTACGGCTTTTTCCGAGGGCAGTACCGTTATTCATGCGGTCCTTTATGATAAGGAGGCGCAGTTTACTCTTCATGTTCAGAAAGCGCAGCCGAAGTACGGGTGGAACAAGATCGATGGTAAATGGTACTACTACATGCAAAGTATGTATGGCGAAGATTTCTTTGTAAAAGGATGGCTGGTTGACGGAGGCTACTGGTACTATATGGATCTGGATACCGGTGAGATGCGGACTGGCTGGGTCAAAGATGGGAACCTCTGGTTTTATATGGATGCCTCCGGAAGACGACAGAGC
>JAFWJY010000140.1 GCA_017514525.1 Solobacterium sp.
GAAACAGAGAATGGGCGGTCGTAAGGTATGTTACTTCACCAAGAACAACATCACCTATATCGACTATAAAGATGTAGAGCTTCTGAAACGGTTCATCAGTGCCAACGGCAAGATCATTCCGCGCCGTGTCACTGGAACAAGCGCCAAGTACCAGCGTCAGCTCGCTGCCGCAATCAAGCGCGCTCGTCAGATGGCTTTACTGCCGTATGTAGCAGACTAACCGATCCTAACCGATCGGTTTTTCTTTTACCCGGCAAGGTTTGTTTCACCGGGTTTTAACTCTGCATCAAACTCGAGTGTAATCTGATGATCCGCAAACAGTTCTCCGCTTTCATAGCTGAGTGAACCGGAACCATCGGAGCCAATACTGACGACCGGAATTCCAATTTCCCGGGCAAATTCCTCCTTTGTAATATCGCCTTCATACCAGTCCTGCAGAAGGTCATACAGATTGTCTGAAATATAGGTCCGGCAGATCTGGTCAAAGGAAGGAATATCCTGTGCGATCCGATGCAGGGTCGCAAGCGGAATACTGGCATCGGTTCCGCCCGGTTCTACGCACAGATAAACAAGGGTATCGCTGTCCAGCCACTGGATTCTGCCCTCATACCAGTCCATTTCATGGTTCAGCTGAAAGGGTCCAAGGCTATCTTCCAGGGTCACAGGCTTTCGATAGGCTTCTTTGATCTGCGCCAGACGCGGATCATCAGCGCTGCCCAATACCGAGGTGATCAGCCAGGTGTTTTCATAATGAAGGTGTCTGCGTGCTTTGACGCGGTAAGCGGTCAATGCGTCAAAGTGATACGGCGCATGGCTTCCGTTGGAAAGGATGTTAAAGTACGCTGGCGAAGCAGTCAGGGTATCTGTCTGCGGATCGATCCAGGCAAGGGCCGTCATGCAGGCACGGGCTCTGCCATAGAAGGAACCCCAGTGCTTTGATTCTCTTCGGTTAAGGAACAGCACTTCCTGTTCGGTGCGATCATAATCGTTCAGAAACGAGCGAATCGGGTCGAGCCGTTCGTCATATACATCCGTTTCCAGCACCCGTTCTACATAAAAGAGCGGATTTCGCGGGGAATCAAGCGCTTTTCGAACAAGCAGACGATAACAGCCTCCAACCTTGAACCGATATCCAAACGGATTTCCAAACAGCCGCTTTTTCACAAGCCATTCGATGGTACTGTTCACGCCGTCATAGACGATCTGATCGGTTTCTGGATCAATCGCCCTGTCAAAGCGGGCCTGTACCTTATACTGGCCGTCTATGAGGTTACGGTCTGGATGAACCTCCTTCGGAAGCCAGGAAATGCGTACCAGCAATTCCCGGGTTTCCGGTTTAAAACTGCTCGTATATTGTGCCAGTGACTGATTTGCCATATCGGGAGTTCCTTTCCTTCGTTTTTATTTATTATAGAGCGTATAGTTTCGATTCCCCGTATTTGAGTGAACAATGCTATAATTTTGACTTGATCACAGCTGTGATTTTTTTGGAGGTACCTGCGTTTGAATAACAATGTACGAAAACTGACAGACGGTGCGATGATGTGTGCAATCGTCGGGGTCGTATTGTTGATAAACCGGCAGTTTGGCGGACTGTTTGAAGATATGTTTCTCTTCCTGTTTCCGATTCCGATGGTATTTTATTCGGCCAAATACGGATGGAAGGACAGCATTATCGTATTAATTGCGATGTGCCTGATTGCCTTTATGCTGGGCAGCTTTGTTACGCTGTTTTATGTCGGATCAGAAAGTCTGATCGGTTTATTTTACGGCAATGGCATCTATACCCATCAGAACTCACATCGCCTGGTTCTGATTACGATGTTTATGGGAGCAGTCGTCAATGTGCTCTCGACCGTTGTGTTTGCGTCGTTTTTCGGTTATGACATTGCGGCAGAGACAAAAGAACTGGAAACCATGATGGGGAACATCTTTGCCCAGAGCGGGGCTGAGATTCCTGTCACGATCAATCTTGGACAGTACATTCGTACGATCTTTGTGGTTACAGCGATCCTGACCGGTGTTCTGCAGGGATTTGTGACGCATGTATTATCACGATTACTGCTGAAGCGCATGCGCTTCAACGTGGAACCACCGACTCCGGTAGCTCTGTATTTTCCGCCGAAGTGGTCCGGCTATCTGGGCTTTCTTGGCTTTCGTATGTATTACTATTCGGTTTATCGTCCGCTTCCGAATGAACTGGCACAGAATCTGTTCCAGGGCGTTGGCATGTGCGGATTTCTGTATCTGCTCATTTACGGATATATCGGTCTCATCGTTGTGCTGCGGATCCGGAATCCGAAACTGCGCGGAGTGGGTATGCTGCTGGGGCTGCTGGCGATGTTTGTTATGCCGGTAGGACTTGTGATATTTGGTTTCCTTTATATCACAACGGATTTCCACGCCCGGCTTCTGGAAGGAGTTTCCTATGCAGAAAAAAATAAGTGATCTGCGTCGTCTTCTGATCGTGGTTGTAGCAGTGGAGGCAGTACTGCTGTTTGTACTGCGGGCTGGCCTAGATAAAGGTATCCTTTCCGCAACGATCATTCTGATCCTGCAGGGAATCATCTTTATCTATCTGATTGACCGTATTGATACGATGTCCCGGGAAGCCGCGACCGGTGTGGCTGAAGTGCTGGGCGATTCCGCAAAGGAAGCGTTCCTGTATGGTGAAGTCGGCATGATCATGTATGACGATGATTATGTTATTACCTGGATGAGCGAACTGTTTGAAGCCCGCGACATCAACCGCATCGGCAGTAAGGTGCTCAGCTGGCTGCCGGAAGTGGATCCGCTGATCAGCGGCGGTTCCGATGAAGTCATGGTTCAGTTGGATGATCGGGTC
>JAFWJY010000141.1 GCA_017514525.1 Solobacterium sp.
ATAGAAGTGCCAATATCAGAGTTATAACACCTGTTCTTTTCGCAAATGATCTCATATCTTTCCCCGCTCAGTTTTATTATCACCGCAGAATCCCTGAAAGGACCCTGCGGTGACAATTAAAATTATAGACTAATCAAGTGAAGAATACCACTCGAAATCAATATGTTATTCAGCTGAAATATTAAATATTACTGTACCCAGTAGCCGGCTGCATTGAACTTGTAGTTTGTGCCATCGATCTTCTGAGTTGTGTTCTTTGCGTACCATCCGCTGGTATCTCCAAACCACCAGCCCTGGTTGTTCTTCTTCCAGCTTCCCTTCGGCTGGTAGGTCCAGCTTCCGTTCGCGTTCAGCCAGTAGCCTTCGCACCATTCATTTGCTGCCATCGCTCCGCTGCTCTTAAAGAAGTACCAGGTGTCACCGACTTTCTGCCATCCGGTCACCATTGCGCCGGATCCGCTCATGTAGTACCAGGTCGATCCGTCCTTGACCCATCCGGTCTGCATGATGCCGGTCTCTTTGTCCATGAAGTACCACTTTCCGCCGTCAGAGAGCCATCCCTTGACGGTCTCACCCTTGTTATCACAGAAGTACCAGGATCCGTCATCGTTCTTATGCCATCCCGGAGTCTTCGCCAGCTGCTCTTTTGCTGCTTCAAGTTCTGCCCGTGCTTCCTCAAGCTGCTGCTCAAGGTCTGCGATCGTATTCTGTGATTCAAGGTTTTCAATTGTTGCCTCAGCAAGTTCTAACTGAGTTTCAAGAATCGGGTCCAGTTCTGCTTTGTCCTCTTCACTCAGAGTATCATATGCCTGTCTTGCCGCTATGACATCTGCCTTATCATCCAGCGTAAGTTCACTTGCCGGCGGAAGGTCTTCAATTGCATCAATAACGCCCTGAACCAGGTTTTCTTCGGTTGGGATCATCAGGAAATACTGATCCTTTGTCGTTCCGCCGTCTGATTTTTTAATCGGCGCAACCGGGATTCCCCAACCTGCTAATTCAATCGGGAAAACAAGATCCATGGTTCCGTCTTCATTAAACGGATGGTCTTCTGATAATGTTCCATCAAGGATTCCTCCAACATGGAGTGCTTTATATACAGTTTTATTCTTCGGAACATAATGGATCGTGATATTCTCATCATCATAGGAGATCGTTGTTCCTGACTGAGGTGTAAACATTCCAAACTGGGTACCGTCTTCTTTCGTAAAGTTTACTTCAGAACCATCATACGGAATCCTGTCGATGTCCTGCATAAGTCCTTTCAGAGCAGCTTCAATTGCCGCAGCCATTGCATCTACTTTATCCTGCTCACCGATCAGCAGATCGCGCTGAACCGCATTGATCGCATCTGTTAAAGGTTCGACAGTCACTTCTGCATAAACTGAGAGATCGGACGGAACTTTTGCAAGTGCCGCATCGACTGCTGAATAGTCTGCGGGTGCAAAAGCATCTTCTTCCGGAATCGCAAGATAGTACTGGGAAGAACTTGTTCCTCCATCTTTCACTTTAATCGGTGCAATCGGAATCGCCTTACCGCACATCGTTTTTGGAACAGTAATATCAAAGTAAAGACCATCGTCATCCTGAATCGTGATGTCTTGTGTCAGTTCCGCATCTAAAATGGTACCCCAATGGATCCAACCATAGGTTTTCTTACCCATAGACGGGATAATGTGCATAACAACATTATCTCCTTCAATCTTGAAGGTCGAGCCTGCTACAGGCGTCAGCATACCAAATTCAGATGTCAGATCCTGCTTCACGAATTTGACTTTGTCTCCACTGTAAGGAAGCTCGTTAACCGTGACCGTACAGATATCCGTAGCCATGATCGGAGCACTCACCAGTATCTGGGCG
>JAFWJY010000142.1 GCA_017514525.1 Solobacterium sp.
ACCAGTCATTGCCAATGGAACATTCTACCGTCAGCGGCACTTTCAGCTCCATCGCTTTGACCATGCCTTCTGTTACCAGCCGTTTCATCTGTTCCACCTCATCTGCAGGCACATCAAAAATCAGTTCGTCGTGCACCTGCAGCAACATTTGAGACTTCACCTTCGCCTCTTTCATCATGGCATCGATATGCAGCATCGCAATCTTGATCAGATCGGCGGCGCTGCCCTGAATCGGCGCATTCATGGCTGCCCGTTTGCCGAATTCCCGGATCATCCGGTTTTTGTCTTTGATTTCTGGGATCTCACGACGCCTTCCACATACTGTCAATACATAGCCATTCTGCTCGCAGAACGAAACCAGAGAATCCATATAAGTACGGATCTTCGGATACTTTTCATAGTAGGTTGCGATGAATTCCGCAGCCTCTTTACGGGAAATACCCAGCTGCTCTGCCAGGCCGAAATCAGAAATGCCATAAACAATTCCAAAGTTGACGGTCTTGGCGCGGCGGCGCATTTCCTTGGTCACATCGTCCTGTTCCACGCCAAACACATCCATCGCGGTTTTGGTATGGATATCAATATCGTGGTTAAATGCATCGATCATGGAATCTTCATCCGCCATGCTTGCCAGCATTCTTAATTCGATCTGATGGTAATCGGACGATAAGAGCACATGGCCCTCTTCCGGCAGGAATGCCTTGCGGATGATGCGTCCCTGTTCGTCCCGGACACTGATATTCTGCAGGTTCGGATCACTGGAAGACAGGCGGCCTGTCTGGGTTGCGCACTGGTTATACAGCGTATGGATCCTTCCATCCTTCTGAATATATTTCTGAAGGCCTTCTGCATAGGTACTGTAAATCTTCTGAAGTTTGCGGTAAGAAAGCAGGGAGGAAACAATCGGGTGCAGTTCGACAAGCTTCTCCAGCACATCCGCACCGGTGCTGCGCTTCTTTCCACTCGGCAGACCAAGCTCGTCATACAGCACTTCCGCCAGCTGCTTTGGACTGTTGATATTGAAATCATGCCCGGCCAGCGTAAAGACTTCATTCTGCAGCGTATCGATCTGCGTCTTCATTTCATCGGCGATGCTGCGCAGTACATTGGCATCGCAGCGGATCCCGGTGCGTTCCATTTCAAACAGAATCTTTGTCAATGGAAGTTCAATGGTCTGATACAGCTTTTCCAAATCATTGCCAGTCATTGCTTCAGAGGTTGTCTGATACAGTTCCATGATATGACCTGCCTTCTCACAGGCAAACCGGACGACATCGGCAGGATCCGGCAGCTTTGGCCGCGCAGGTGTTCCATAGATTTCTTCATAAGTCATGGTATCTGTAAGACCGTATGCCTCAAAGATCTTTTCCGGTGAGGTAAGTGCCGAATGAACCAGATTTGCGGCAATCATCACATCATCGGTAAAGTTCAACGGCAATTGGTACCGGTCGCTCAGATGCATGTTCTTTTTGATATCAAACCCGATAATGCGGTCTTTATAATGGCTCAATGTGTCCAAGAGTGCAGTATCCTGTTTCGCATCCTCGAGAGTAAGATAGACTGCCCGTTTCCGGTTGCGAATGGCAATGCCATTCCATACAGACTGATAAAACGGTTCCTTATCCGCATCAAAGTAGATCGCAAGATCTCCTTCCAGCACATCCTTCGGACAGACGGTCACCTGTTCGAACGCCACCGTCTCAGCAGCCGCTGTGCTTGATCCGCTGCCGGATTCTGTCGCCGCAAGTTCCTGATAACGCTTTGCCAGGGAACGCATGTTCAGGCTTTCAAAGAACCTGATCAGGGAAGCATAGTCTGGCGCAAATGCACAGTCTGCGGCAGTAAAGGCAAGCGGCACATCGGTCTTGATCGTTGCCAGCGTCTTTGACAACAGGGCAGAATCCTTCCCGGCCTGGACCTTCTTTCCAAGCGCCCCTTTAATTTCATCCGCATGGGCAATTACTTCCTCTACGGTTCCGTATTCACTCAGCAGTTTCAGAGCTGTTTTTTCACCAACACCCGGAATACCCGGAATGTTGTCCGAATGATCACCCATCAGTCCCTTCAGTTCAATGATCTGAAGCGGCGTGATGCCCATTTCTTCTTTTAAGGCATTCACGGTCATTTCACTCATTTCCGTAATGCCCTTCTTCATTAACATGACCGTTGTACTGTCATCAATCAGCTGAAGCAGGTCATGGTCACTGGAAAAAATGACGGTATCATAGTCACCTGACTGCCGGCTCATCGATCCAATCAGATCATCTGCCTCAATATCCGGCATTTCGACCCAGCGAATATGAAACGCATCCAGATAATATCGTACCATCTGAAACTGCGGAATCAGATCATCCGGTGCCGGTTTCCGACCACCTTTGTAATCTGCATACAGCTCGTGACGGAAGGTATGTTTTCCGGCATCGAATGCGACCAGTACACTGTCCGGCTGTGTCAGCTCCAATGCTTTCTGCAGCATGCTCGCAAATCCGAATACCGCATTGGTCGGAAGACCCTGCGGCGTAGACATGCGCTGACCATAGGCTGTGGCATAGTAGGCACGGAATAACATCGAGTTGCCATCTACGAGTAACAGTTTTTTCATAAGCGTATTTCCTTCTTTGAAATAAGACCCGTAAGCTACGGGCCTTATGTTGTTTAACTTAACGGCGTCGCTTCCAGCGCTGCGGTCGCATCCGGCGCTTCCTCATCAACCGGTTCCTCAGTGCCTGTTTCCTCCGGCACTGCGTCTGTGGTCGGCTGGGTTGTGACCGCCTCCGCCATCGTCTCCAGTACAGCGAGGTTTTCATACATGATGGA
>JAFWJY010000143.1 GCA_017514525.1 Solobacterium sp.
ATGACTATCTATGGTGCCGCAATTACAGGCGGATACAGTTCCAACCACGGCGGCGGCATCCATCTGGAAAAAAACGCAACGGTCAATCTGAACTATGTAAGTGTGATCGGCAACCATGCGGAGCAGAGCGGTGGTGCAAACGGATATGGCGGAGGTGTCATGTTCGGCGATAAATACGGCAAGCTGAATATGGATCACGCCAGTATCGTTTATAACTACGCCTATAACGATGGCGGTGGCATCTATGTAAATGGCGGCACGACTACTTCTGCGGAATGGTGCGCCATCAAGATGACAGCCAGCCATGTTGACTACAACGGCTGTGAAGACAACGGCGGGGGAATTGCGGTTGACGCAGAAAACTTCAAACTGGTCGGAGACGCAATCCAGATGGAAACCATTGAGGGCTTTCCCTCAGAGGCTATGTTCAAGACAAACTGCTATAACCGCTCTTCTGCACAGGAAGCTCCGTTTGGAAGCACCGTTGCTTATAATGTCGTGCGCGACAGTGACACCGATGGCGGTGGCGGAGGTATTTACCTCTGGAATGACCTGGCTTCGGTCAATGGAGTGAATGTAATCGGCAACCGTGCTTTGATGGGCGGCCTTGGCGGTGGTATTTTCACAAAAGAAGAAAACATCAATATCAGTAACTCCAATATTGCCTATAACTATGCCGCAACCGAAAAAATCTGGTTCGTGACCTACGGCGGTCAGGGTGGTGGCGTTTATGTTAACAATGACCTGAACACCTTCCGCAACTGCACGATTATGAAGAACTCCACTGTACGGTGCGGCGGCGGCATGTGGGTCAACGGGTTTGTTGATATCCGCGCAGGTGGTCTGATGATCGTTGCCGGCAACTCTGCCAGCAACACTGGGGAAGACAATGTCTTCCTGGGCGAAGCAGGCGGCCAGGATGCCCATATTGTGGTGACTGGGCTTAATGTTGGCTCCCATATCGGCATTACCCTGGACTCTTCCCATGGTCAGAAAGTTGCGTGTGGGACAAGTGCCCGCAAATCCAACACAAATGGCGGCGCTACGATTGATCAGCGCATGTTTTTCAGTGACCGTGATCAGAAATACATGTACTGGAATCACACAACAAACCCATGGTATGACGCCTCTGTCCCTGTGAATAACAGTCGGGAAAACATTCATTACAATGTCCGCTGGCTGCTGGCATTGGGCAATGATAAAAAACCTGCCGGTTATGATACGAACCCGAATGTGAAAACCTATGTTCTGGATACGGATAAAGGCAGTAATCTCAAACGGGTAGATAATTATATCGTTGAAGAAACAAACTATGGCCTGTATGAAGGCGTCTTTGAATATCCAGCCTTCACGGATAGTACCCGTGACAGCAGCGGTACCTTTTTCTACAGTGACGGCTATTTCTTTAAAGATTCACATACGTATAATGAACATCTTGCGACGATGTCGTTTGCACTGGCACTTGCGGCTGGCTATTCCAACAAGGGAAATGACGGTGCCTCGGATCATCGCTATGACCCGGACACCGGACCTTACTATCCGATCAAAACCGCAAATATCATCAAACTGCTTGAAGATATTGGCGTTAAAAGCGATGACATTTTCATCAATGAATGGAATACCAAAGCTCCAACCACGGAGAGTATGGGCGTTACGATCGGCAGTAAAACACTTGCGGATGGAAAGAAACTCGTTATTCTCGGAACCCGCGGAACGGGATACGGGGCAGAGTGGGCCAGTAATGTCACACTGGGAAATGAGCCGGACTCGGAAGCGGCTGGCTTTTCCCATGGCGCAGATATCGCATTTCAAAATCTTGAGGACTATCTGACTGCACATACTATAAACGGAAATAGCGAGAACACCGTATTCTGGCTCTCGGGCTTTTCAAGAGCCGGAGCGGTTGCCAATCTGACCGCCAAGCGAATCATCGATAAATACAATCATGACGGAAGCCGGGTCTATGCCTATCCGATGGAAGCACCGCGCGGAGGCCGTGACAGTCAAAAGATAGCAGAAAATGATTATTCTTCGATCCACAACATCATCAATGCGGCTGATGTTGTCCCTTATGTTGCGCCTGTTGAGATGGGATTTGTTCGTTATGGTGTAGACCACTATGTTCCAGGAACAGCAGCCGGTGAAGTGAAAACAACGCCGCATGAGATTAAATATCAGACACCAAATGGTGAAGTGACTCTTACGGCAACAGAGTACGTGGACAATGAACCATCGAATGGAGATCAAGCACAGATCCAGGAAATGGTGAAACAGCTTCGTGCGGTCAACCCGGATGTCATTTATGATGACTATTTCTATGAGGCAACACTATCCTTCCTTGGCAATTACATTTATACCGAGAATATTTCCTCCATGATTCAGGAACTGGCATCTTCCAGCCTTACCGCCCCACAGTTTATTTCAAATTTCTTCCGGGATTTCCAATCCAAGGGCTTCAATTACACGATCGGTAACCACAACGGGGATTACCGTTACTTCTATGCCGAGGAAATCATGCGCCCGGATACATCTTTTCAGAATGCGGCGGCAGAACTGTGCGGCATTTTCTTCAATCTGAGCAATTCGGATGCGAATGCGCTGATGGAAGTGCTTGGAAATGTCATGTATCGCATCAACCTGACCTCCGTATACATGGATATTTTCCGCAGCGGTGATGATTCCTGGACAACCTACAGCTCCTATGATGCGATTGGAAAAGGCAAAGTCGATGCGATGGCGGATGAACTCTGGAACGCGATCGCAACGCGGGATGAAGAACGCGGATTTCCATCCATCTATGATGTGATCGATCAAGATCTGGCAGATCGGATTCACGCGGTCTGGAAACCGCTGATCTTCCCGCTGGTGTACTTTGCCCATCGGGATTACAAAGAAACGGATTCCAATGTATTGGGCTCCCTTGCGTACAATGCCAGCAGACTTTTAATGAACCATAATCAGGATGTCGTCTACAGCTATCTGCGTGCCAATGACGGCTACTATAAAGACGGTAATCATAAGAGTTACAAGCGCTGCCTGATTTCCAATGAAATCATCACAAATATCGAACTAGGTATTCGTGTAACAAAATATCAGGGCGATACACCCACAACCGAAGAGCATTGGCAGAGCGAAGGGAACTTTGGCATTATCGTTCTCGAGGATGAACGGGATAAGGTGGAACTGATAACGAAAAATCCAGACTCTATAACAAGCATCTTTTATTCCTATGAGGGAAATCCGGAATCCCGTACTTATCGCTACAGTCAGGCGTTTACCTACGATCGCATTAAGGATGATCCAATGGCAATGGATACCGGCAGCGGGCCTTTTGTCGATCTTTCCTTCTATGCCATCCGCGGTACAAAGTACGCCCCTGCAAAGAATTTGACATTACGTGTACGGGTTAGCGGTGGACTGGCAACTCACTGTTTTGTAAAAAAATCTGACGACAGTTATGGTTACCTGCCAAGTACCGAGACCATGAATGTTGGTATGACCAAAACATTTGACTTTGATGATTCG
>JAFWJY010000144.1 GCA_017514525.1 Solobacterium sp.
ATCTTTTCAAGCTCTTCATCACGAACTTCCTGCAGGCAGATCTTATTTAGATTAAATCCCGCATCCTTAATCTTCTGTTCAACTTTTTCGACATCGATACCGTTTTCCGCGAGAATTCTGCAGACTTCCACATCGCTCTTCGCTGTTTCGAGTTTTTCTTTCACTTCAGAAGGAATCAACGAATCAACATCCTGATGCAATCTGCGATAAGCAGCAGCCATTCCGCCATCTACTTTTTCAAGCTCTTCATTATCAATTTTCTTCATTTCCTCTGCCATAACATTTCCTCCTGATATAGCAATTGCTGTGACGAATGCAGAGCGGCTTAAAGCCACATCTCTTTCATCACTGCTTTCTTTACACTTTATTATACGTAATCAATAGCTCTACTCCACGTTAAGACCTTTTCTTTACGCTATGCATACCAGATACTTCATACATCTTCCATGCATGATTTCCATGCTGCCTATATGCTCATGATAGTTGCTTGCATTCTGCTGTCACTTGCCGCAATGCTTTCCGCCTGGATTGCGTTGGGACTTGCGATTATCGCAAATGAAAACAGAGAATGACCGTTTAAACACAGGCATTTGCCTGCCTCGGTTCAAAATCCCTTCACAGAAAAAACAGAACCTGCATCTGTTACAGATTCTGTTCCTGATTCTTAACAGGCGGCTTTCCGCTTACGATATTCCGTCACAATCTGATCTGCCACTTCATCGAATGTCATGGTTCCGGTATCAAACAGCAGATCGTAAGTGCTTCCGGCGCCCCATTCGTTTCCGGTATGACTCTCGTAATACTTTTTCCGGTGCCTGTCCGTGCGAGTGACCAGTTTTACAGTCTTTCCAAGCGGGAGGTTTTCCAGCTCCATCTTCCGCTTCACCCGCTGATCAAACGGCGCCTGGATAAAGACCGACAGCACATCGATTTCTTCCTGCTTCAGCACAACATCCGCGCATCTGCCTACGATAATGCAGTCACCGGCTTTCGCCAGATCTTTAATCACCATGGACTGCAGATCAAACAGGACATCCCCTGCCGGTTTGGTCCTGTTGACCTTCTCATTTCCTTCATGCATGGTGCGGAACAGAAATGGATTGACCGGCCGTTCATCTTCCGGGCGGAGGATCTCTTCCCGGACTTCTCCCTTTCCGCAGGCGAGCGTGATCATTTCCTCGTCATACACTTTAAGTCCTGTTTTTGTTCCGGTGCGCAGTGCAATTTCATGTCCTCCGCTTCCGAACTGTCTCCCGATGCAAATGATTGTGTTTCGCATGTCTATTCCTCCAATGCGTTCTTTACGCGGTCTGGAATGGTATAAGTATCACTGTAGTCAATGGTTGAATCCGCATTGATTGATAATGGTATGGATTCATCCGGCAGCTCTGCAGCGCCGCTCAGCGTACAGTTGATCCGGGTGATCTTTCCGTTATTCAGTGCGATCAGGATCGATCCGCTGCTGAGATCGGTTAACAGATCAGAATGTTCCGCAAGGATCGCTTCCTTCACAGCAGTGATCGATGCCTCATCGAGTTTGATCGTAAATACTTTTGCGGAATCTGCCGAAGATACATCAAACGAGCCGTTCATCGAAATTTCATACAGGAGCTCCGGAAGTATTCCGGTCTTTGCCAGACTGGCATGTGCATCATCTGCCGCAAGCAATTCCCCGTTTTCCGTGCACATGGCATGTTCGTTGAAATAGACGACCAGATTGCCCTTCTGTACGGACCGGATCGGATTCCCGTTATTGTAATTGCGGTGATACTGCAGCATATCGTTCAGATTCACCAGATCAGCATCTGCACTGACTGTTACCCTCGCACTCATCGATTCGCTGTGGGTAAGCATTGCCCATCCGGACAGCAGTTCCATATAGTCTTTGGATAAAACCGTATCTGCCGGCCGGTTCTCGGCCACTGCCGTTTTTACTGCTTCCGGTACAGCCAGTGTATAAACAGACGGATCACGTGTTGTCAGCACACAATGCACATCATAAGCAGTCTTGTCTGCGTTTTTCAGAACACCTGCAGTATTCAGCTCGATACTGCTTAATGCCGCATTATGTTCACTTACGCTGACATCCACGGATTTGAGATCCGGCAGCTCATCCGCATATTCCGCCAGCAGAATCTTTAACAGCTCTTCAGCGCTGTCCTGCGAAGCAGTCAGACTGTATACCGTCTCATCGCCTTCCGCAGCAGTATGAATGCCTGCATGTTCAAAGATTTCGGATACCAGCACCGGCAGGCTGCCGTAATCCGGCGCCAGACTGCCGATCTCAAATGCTCTGCCGTTTTCGAGATACAGTTTGTTCTGACTGTAGTACAGAGACAGATCATTCATTGTTATGACGGTGATTCCTGATTCATCTTCCTGAATCAGGAAGGTTTCTTCGGTATCCTGATTGCCGACTTTCAGATGTAGTGAGCCTTCCATCGCCAGTGGTTTCGTATTCGTATATTCCCTAATCAGCTGGCAGGCTTTTAATCCGCCGGACGCAGCGGAATGCAGGAACCAGATGCCTGCACCAAGGACAGCGATGCCGAATACGGAAGCTGCAGCTACTGCAATCTGCAGTCTGCGATCCATCGCAATCCGGCTGCGAATGGCCTCATGTGTTTTCTTCCTGCGGTCTCTGGAATGACGCATGGCGATAATCAGTACGATCATCACAACGATGTATCCAAGCAGGGCATAGATCCACCAGCCCGGAATCGCACTCAGCACCGCAAGATCAGCTTCTGTGCCTTCCACTTCAAACACTGCATATCTTCCGACTTCATCGGAAGTAATACGATGCCAGCCGCCATCGGTTCTTAGATACATCTGATAGGTATCCGTAAGTGTTCCCGGCAGTAAATACCGCACTTCATGGAAGGAGGCTCCATCCTCCGGCATTGTCAGATGCCACTGTTCCAGCACATCATATGCGAGTCCTTTGCCCGGACTTCTGATGTACGAAACGATCGCATCCCATAACGAATTCCGGACTACTTTAAATGACGCACTGTCATGCGGTTCTGCCGTGACCGTCAGTTCCGCTTTGTTGTCAAAATGACCCTTTATGTAAAAGATCGAACGTCCGTTTGATCTGGACTCCGTACTGGATAATGCCGTGAGATCAGAGCTGTAGACAGCAGTTACGACGGTATCCTGATGCAGACTGGTCAGATCCGTACGGTCATAATATGCATACATTCCGTCTTTCAGCGGGATTTCCGGCATATCTGCTTCCGTAAAAGAATCCCCGTACTCAAAGTGTATTTCTTTTAATACCTCATCATCTGCCACAAACTTCAGCGTGAAATTCCGGAATTCTGCCGGCAGTTCATAATTTTCCCGCAGGAACTCATAACTGACTGGTTCCGCTCTTCCCGCATAGCTTGCATTGTTAATACCGGAAAGATCATCGGAGACAAATACGTTATTCGTAAATGTTCCTGTATCGGTGCCTGCGATCGCACCATACGATTCTGTCGCATCGAGGATGCTGACCATCGAAATATTGGAATCAACGACACTGGAAGAACCGGAAACCGTGCCGGCTGTGCCTGCTCCGACAATGCCGCCGACTGCTGAGCCTCCGGACAGTCTGCACTTAACATAGTTGCCGCGAACGACTGCGGCGGCGATGCCGGCGATCCCGCCGACCTCATCACCGCTTGCAGAACAGACATCCCCATAGCTTTCACAGTGAAGAATCAGACCAAGGTCCATTCGTCCCGCAATGCCGCCGATATCATTTCTTACCGTACGAACAACTCCGTCATTTACATCCCGTTCCAGTATGCATTTCAGTTCATACTGCTTCTTTGTCGATCCATCCAGCTCTGTGCTGATATCATCTTCCGGATCCGCCGTATACTCGATTCCCATCGCTCCGGCAATGCCGCCGACATTCAGGGCGCCTGACACTTCACCGCGGTTTGTACACGATTCAATCTTTCCAAGCAGAACCGCGTCCACATTGGAATCCGATGTATCCTGCACCCATTCTTCCGGATGCTGAAGATCATACAGGGCGTTGTTCAGTGTTGTTTCAATGGAAGTAATGGAATTTGTGATGCGGTTGGCATCTGCCACCAGTGCATCCGCCTTGCCGGCAACTTCCTGCCGCAGTACATCAGCCTGATCGCTTAATCCTGCCACCGACGCAATCAGATCACTGTTTGCGCTTTTCAGATCAATCTGCTGCAGAACACTGACTTCATCTTCCGCATGATCACGGAACGCTTCGGTGCGGGACCGGATTTCATCCACATCGATACGGTCTGCCAGATCCGAAAGATTCAGATCCTGCAGTCTGGATTCAATCCCTTCCAGATCATCCTGACTGATTTCTGTCCTCTGATAGTCTGAAAGGTCTGCTAACGCATCTTTTGCATTAGCGACATAACCATTGATGGAATCGATCCGGTTACGCAGCTGTGCATCGGTTTCTTCCGCGTGGCTTTCCAGCGACTGCACGCTGGTTTCCAGTACTGACAGTTCACTGGACAGTGCTGCTGCAGCAGAAGCGGAAACATTCGCTGAGATATCCGGTTCTGCCTGACCGACAATGCCGCCGATATCTTTCCGTCCGAATACCTTCGCATAGTTGGTGCAGCCCAGCAAATGCCCGTCGGAGCGTCCGACAATACCGCCGGTGTTATAGCCAACCTGCGGATACCCGACTGTGCCTTTATTGCGGCACAGAATCACAGATCCATCCGAGTAGCCGGCAATCCCTCCCGTGTCGGAACGAACGATTCCGCTTTCCTGGGAAATCACCGATTTCGCATCCGGGGAGATGCCAAAGCTGATATTACCTGCGCTCAGTTCGGTATCATCCGCATCTGTATTGACATAGGCATTGTTCTCCGAACCGGTTATTGTGCCAAGGTTGTATCCGGCAATGCCTCCGGTCGTTGTCTGTCCATACAGCATTCCGCTGACTGAACCGTTCAGAATCATTCCGGATGCAGTGTTGATGCCGGCAATACCTCCGGTATTGCGTGTGCCTTTCACGGTTCCGGTGAAGGAGCAGGAACGGATAATGCCGTTATTGATACCGGCAATGCCGCCGGTATTCACCTGCGTTCCCTTTGGTGTGATGGTTGCGGAGACATTCAGGTTTTCCACTGCACCGTCTTTTGTGATGACCTGGAACAACCCTGCAGGAGAGGATTCCGCTGTTAACTGAATTCCGGAAACCGTATGTCCGTTTCCATTCAGGGTTCCGGCAAATACCGGAGCAGTGGAGAATGCTTCTTCGGAAAGATTGATATCCGCACGAAGTTCGAAAACTTTTCCGTAACTCCATGCATCATAATTGCACTGTTTCAGGAACGTCAGAAATTCTTCCGTATTCCCGATATAGATTACGTCTTCTGTATCTTCTTCTGCAGAAACAGCAGGCAGCGTACAGAACAGTGAGAAGAACATCAGAACACTGAATAACACATGACGCAGTTTATTCATGGTGATCGCCTCCTTCCTGTTCCGTTGGTTCTGTTTCTGCCGGTGGCTGCAGTTCTTCCGGCGGCTGTCCGGCTGTTTCCGTCTGTGCGTTGCCGGATACCAGCGTTACATTCACTTCCCCGTCAACCAGACCGTTGACATAGCCGTTTACCTTGCCGTTGATTGTTCCGCTGACAAATCCATCAACTCGTGTCATGCCATGCGAAACGGTGCGTTCCTTCCGCTTCACTTCAAATGAAGTATGATCAATCAGTTTGTCTCCAACCAGCAGGATCTGAGGCAGTACAAACATAACAAGAATAATCGATATGATGGTTCCTCTTCCCAGGCACTGACCAATCCCGCAGATGGTCGCTTCCGAAGTCATGTTTCCGATCAGCATTCCGGATGCCGCAAGAATCGAACCGGAGGTAATGATTGTCGGGAATGCAAAGTTCATGGTTTCAATGATGGCCGTTCTCCGGTCAGACTGATTCTTGATCTCTTGATAGCGGGAACCGATTACGATTGCATAGTCGATATTGGCACCCATCTGAATCGAGCTGACAACCAGATAGCCCAGGAAGAACAATTGTGTGTTTGTGAAATACGGGAAAGAGAAGTTGATCATGATACTGCCTTCAATGACCAGAATGAGCAGCAGCGGCATGCCAACCGATTTGAATGTAAACAGAAGCACAACCAATACAATCAGTATTGATACTACCGTTACGACGGTGTTATCCACCGCAAAGGACTTCTTGAAGTCGTACTCATTTGTACTGTTGCCTGCCAGATAGACTTCACCTTTCCCATAGTACTTCTCCGCAATCGATTTCATCGTATTGAGGAATTCGTAGGTCGGATCTCCGCCTTCCGGCAGATTCAGATAAAACAGCATACGGTCATATTCTTCACCAGATAGCTGCACCTTCGCACTGTTCATCAGGATGTAAGCAGATTCCAGCTTCTCCTGTGTTTCTTCATCAAAGCTGATATAGCCTTTGTGCATCTCATCACAGACAAACAGAAACATATCAATCAGCGGTACTTCATAATCTGAAATCTGTCCAAGCAGACGGCTGTAGTCTTCATCCTTAACCGCATAGGCAGAATAAAGAATCTGTGCTTCTTCATAGTCAATGCCGGCTAGTTCCGCAAACTCTCTTGGATTCAGCGCATCCGCAAGCTTATAACCGCCTAACGCATCTACACTGACCAGAGCGGTTGCACTGTCGACTTCTTCATACGTCATCAGTTCGTTATAGAGTTTCCGTTCGCTTTCGTACTCATTTCCCGGAACGATAACCGCAACCATATTCTTGGTATCAAAGGTTTTCGTAATGAGGTTTTCCGCAATCTGAATATCATTCAGCTTCGGAGTAACAATTCCTCCATATCCATAGGCATACGGACATAAGCCGGAGAAATAGTAGGCAAAGATCACAACGACCAGAAAGATCGGCGGAACGATTTTCCGTGTGCTGTAGTCAAATTTTCCGACAAACGGAATTTTTGGAATAAAGCTGCGATGCCCGGTGCGGTCCATGAGCGGGCCAAACAGCACAAGCAGACCAGGCATGACGATAAAGGTAGACAGCAGCGCAAAGAAGATCGACTTAATCAGGCAGATTGCCATATCCGGGCCAAGCCGGAACTGCATGAACATCATCGCCACTAGACCGCCGATGGTTGTCAGAGAAGAAGCTCCGATTTCCGGAATCGCTTTGGACAGTGCGGTAATGACCGCTTCCCTTATCGGCAGATTCTGGTGCTCTTCCTTGAACCGGTTGGAAAGAATAACCGCATAGTCCAGTGACAGCGCCAGCTGCAGGATGCTGGTAACAGAATTCGATACGAATGAGATCTTCCCCAGCACAAAGTTTGAGCCGAGGTTCAGTATCATCGCTGTAACGAATGTCAGGATCAGTACCGGAACTTCTGCATACGTCTCACTGGTAAAGGTAAGTACGATTGCAATAATGACCGCAACATAGATCATGATGATGCTGACTTCATGATCAATAATGTCACCCTTGGAGTTTCCAAGATCCGTATCGATAAAGATGTCATATCCGGACAGACTTGTTTTAACCCGATCCAGTCCTTCCAGACATTTCTCATCGTCATCCGGATACGCAAATGTAATGGAATACAGCGCAGAAACATCCGCATAATGCTGCGCACTGTCATCAAAAGAAACAGACAGCACACCTTCCAGATCTTCAATCTGGTTCTTCAGAGCTTCTGCTTCGTCATACGTAACATTGGCTACCATGACATCTGCACTTCCGAAGGTAGTGAACTGTCCGTCCATTACATTAAGCGCTTTTTTGGTATCTGATTCTTCCGGCAGAAATGAAGTCAGATCATTTTCCACTTCCACCCAGTTTCTTGATACAGCGGAAAATAAAAGACCGATCACAGTGACCAGAAAAATCAGATTTCGTTTATCAACGATCCAAGTCGCAAGTTTCACCATAAAACCTGCATCTGTTTGTTTTTCTTCCATAACTGTTCCCCCCCTGTATACCACGGAAAGGTATGGCCGAATTAATTGTAGTGCTAACTGTTTCGACCGCTTTTCTGCGGATGTTGAATTTAGACAAATCAGATCAATTGTCTACCTGTAATCATACTCCGGAAGGGTTCGTTCAGAAACGGATCTTCCTGTTTTTGTTACGCTGCTGACCGTCATCTGCAAATGATGTCTGTTCCAGAACTGAAGTTTAGTTACATTCTTAAACGCAGAAAAGGAGCAGTTTAACCCGCTCCTACATGATTTTACTTCCTTGTGTCATTCCGCCTTCTTGCGGCAATCGACGTTGATATGTTCTTCCCAGTACTTCTTCAGATCTTCATG
>JAFWJY010000010.1 GCA_017514525.1 Solobacterium sp.
CTTTCTTCTTTCCGGAGTTATGCAGTACCGGCGGCAGGGAGAAGCTTCCGTTTGTCCCGTGCAGCAGAAACCGCGGCTGATCCATCAGGACGCACATAGATGTGCTGATTGTGACTTTGGCATTGCCATAGAAGAAATCCAGATCGTAATAGTCATCGCCGCTGGTTGGATGAGCGATACTGCGGACATCATAGCGCACCTGATCCGGCATTCCGAAATATCCGATGATCTGATCTGTGGTATGGACACCGAGGTTATACAATGTCCCAAGCGTGTCATACCAGCCATTCGGGCGGAAATAATCATAATGACCTTCCAGCCGCACCATCGTTCCGATTTTGCCGCTTTCAATGACTTCTTTCAAAGCCAGAAAATCTGCGTCAAACCGGCGGTTCTGATTCGGCATGCAGATGAGGCCTTTTTCCTTTGCCAGCGCAAAGACTTCCTTAGCCTCCTCAGCCGTTGGCGCAAACGGTTTTTCCACAAGACAGTGCTTCCCGGCGCTCAAGGCGAGCTTTGCGTAGTACACATGGTAGGCATCCGGAGCACTGACCGTAATCAAGTCTACTTCCGGATCCGTCAGAATCTCATCGAGGTCAGTCGTAAACTGAATCTCCGGATAAAACGGTTCATACTCCGCAAACTGAGGAATGTCCTCCTGCCGGCGGAAGACATATTTGATGCGGGCGTCAGAGCGCTGCTCGACATAGGGAATATGGTATTCCCGGACACTGACACCAAATCCGATATAAGCAATTGTAATCATGTATTATGCCTGCTTTCTGTTATCAGTATATCGAACTTTCCTGTCTCCTGCGATAAAACTGCAGGGAGGCAGCAGAAGTGCAATGTCACATTGACGTGATGCGAAGGTTGGGGTAACGTAAAGGCAGAAATGGAGAAACTATCATGCAGGATAAGGGATTGCTGATTGTGATAAGCGGGCCTTCCGGTGTCGGAAAAGGTACCGTTATAAAGCAGTTTATTGATGATCCGGAGCTGAAACTGGCATTTTCAGTGTCCATGACTACACGTAAAAAGCGTGAAGGCGAAGTGGAGGGTGTCAATTATTATTATGTTTCCCGTGAGGAATTCGAAAAGACACGGGATGAAGGCGGCTTGCTGGAGTGGACGGAATTTGTCGGCAATTATTACGGAACACCGCTTGCGGCAGTGGAGCGTCTGCGCAACGAAGGCAAAAATGTCCTGCTGGAAATTGAAGTTGATGGCTGTCAGCAGGTAAAGAAGAAGGTACCGGATGCCCTGACTATTTTTATTGTTCCGCCTTCCGTCAAAGAACTGGAAAACCGCATTCGCGGCCGTAAGACAGAAGCGGAAGAGATTGTGCAGCAGCGTCTTGCCAAGGCAACCAAGGAACTGGAAAAAACAAACCAGTACCGTTATGTTGTCTGCAATGATGATATCGATCTTGCGGCAGACATCATCCGTGTGATCATCCGTCATCACATGGAAAAGGATTTCTGATACAGAAGGTCTCTTTTTACAGAGACTTTTTTTCTTGTCTGCTGATCCAACAGATATAAACCATAATTTGGAGGCTGATTATGTTTACAACGCACAACACATTGAACGAACTGCTCAACCACAAGGATATGCGGGCATGGATTCATGTCCTGCACCGCGAAGATCTGCTGGACCTCATCACAGAGAAAGATCTTCCACTGGAAGAATCAACCGCGCATATCGAATCCAATGCCGTTACCGGCAAGCGACTGCGCGACTCCCTGGTTGAAACGGCAAATCTGGTGCTGGAGCTGCAGGCAGGGGAGCGCCGCTGTCTGAAGCTGCATACCTGGACGGACTGGGTGCCGGAAGAGACAACAGATCTTTCCGGTGATAATGCGGCCTTTCTGATTACCGCCCGCAAAACAGACAATGAGAACCGTCCGATTCTGTTAATTGTTCCAGGAGGTGGATATGACCATGTCAGTCCGCGGAATGAAGGTACTCCGACTCTGGAGCTTGCGGAGAAACATGGTTATGCGTCGTTTATGCTCACCTACAGTGTCGATCCGCTATCTTATCCTTCCCCGCAGATCGATCTGTTATCGGCAATCCGTTTTATCAAAACACATGCGCAGGAGTTTCATGCGGACCCCAGACGTGTAGCACTGTTTGGCTTTTCCGCAGGCGGACATTTATGCGCAAGCAGTACGCATCTTTATCAGGAGCTTGGCTTTGCGGATGCCCGCCCGGATGTGCTGGGGCTTGGTTATCCGGTCGTAAGCTTTGATCCCTCGATTGCTCATGAGCACAGTGTAAAGATGCTTCTGAAAGAGCCAACGGAAGAGATGCGGAAGAAACTCTCTGTTGAACGCATGATTAATGAACATACGATTCCAACATTCCTTTGGACCTGCAAGACAGATCGGTCAGTTAATCCCCAAAATACGATCGTTTTGGAAGAGGCACTGCGCGCACATCAGGTTCCGCATGAATGCCACATTTATCCAGATGGAAGACATGGCATGGGACTTGGCACCGGAACATCTGCCGAAGGGTGGATCGATGCCTTCTTCAAATTTCTGGATCAGTATTTATAAATATAATGAAAATAAATTGTTGAGTAAGCAAATACATTCCTTAACGGATTGGATTCCCTGCGATATAAGGTTATATACGGGCAAAAGGAAATCATCGCAACACTGTAAACTCTATATGCAGTTTCCTAGAACGATCAGTCGTTTCTGTTCTCAGAAACACTGCTTGGTTCCTTTTTTTTATATTTTTCCGGGAATTTTATAAACCACGACTAATAGGTATGTAGAGGAGGAACTGTGAAATGACAGAAGCAATTAATCAATATCAGACTAAGAATTACTATCACTTCAGTGATGACCGGATGTTCTGTACGGTCATGAGTGAAAACCCGGAGCTGCTGCGGAAAACACTGGAACTGTTACTGGACACGAAGATCCGAAAGATCGTAA